>NZ_JBOEFX010000080.1:0-58476 GCF_050633125.1 Lewinella sp. | reverse complement strand
GGAGATGGCACGGCCCAAAATATTAATCTTTTTGAGCACTCTATTGTTAATAGAAAAAAACAAAGAATGAAAGCCAAAGAACAATGGAACACTCTGAGTAAGGAAGAAGAATATGTGATTGCTCATAAAGGTACGGAGCGGCCTTTTACGGGGGAGTACAATGATTTTAAAGTTGATGGTATTTTTGTATGTCGCCGTTGCGAAGCACCGCTTTATGACGCGAATGACAAATTTGACTCCGGCTGCGGGTGGCCCAGTTTTGATGATGAACTGCCGAATACCGTCCGCAGGGTTCGTGATGCAGATGGCCGTCGAGTAGAGATTGTTTGCGATAATTGTTCCGGCCACCTGGGGCATGTATTTGAGGGAGAGCGGCTCACTGCAAAAAACACCCGCCATTGTGTCAACTCACTTTCTATCAAGTTTGTAAAACGGAAGGATGTCGAACAAGGGTAATATTAAGAAGATATACCTGGGCTGTGGCTTGTTGAAAGCATTGCTATTGTCCATAAAAAGACAATGCTAGCTTAGATTAAGTGCAGTAACTTACAAATTCACTGATTTACGAGCGGTGCTCACCAATTAGTTACTATCTTTCCTCGAAGAAACTAAATTAATGCTTTTATCGATGAAACGTAGTATACTATTTCTACTGCTTGGTGTATTTTCCTTCACTGCTGGATGGTCGCAAGCAGACCCCGGCATGTGGACGAATCGCCAAGTAGCCCAATTAGACTTGGCCTCTGGAGCGACAATGCAAACTTTCGCCACCAACTATCGCTTGGTAGAACTTGCATCTGGCACTTTGGCTAGCCATTTACTTGCCACAGACAAAAGTGTGCGTCAGGTAGCTTTGCCTACGCCCGATGGCAAAACCCTTGCCATGTCCATCAGACCAGTATCCGTAATGGCACCTGGGTTGGCGGCACGCTACCCGGGCATTCAGACCTACGAGGTTTTGCCTGCGCTCGCAGAAGGTATCCTTGGCGGACGAGTAGGATGGACCTACCAAGGTTTACACGCTACTATCCGTACCACGGAAGGCACCATCTACATTGATCCTTACGCTTTGAATGATGATCGCTACTACGTCAGCTATTTCGTAGAAGAGAATCTCAACACTGAGCTATGGAATGGATTTGAGTGTAATGCCAGCGGTGAAACCGGCTTGGATATTGAAGAAATCTATGCTTCTCCGGAGGTGATTACTCAACAGGATAAGACAACTACAGGTGGGCCCAGTATCGTACAGCGCAGATACCGCTTGGCGATGGCTTGTACCGGAGAGTTTAGTAACTTTCATGGTGGTACAGTCGAAACTTCCATGTCAGCTATCGTCACTATTATCAATCGGGTAAACGAAGTCTTTGGTCGTGATATGGCGATCCAATTAGAGTTGATTGAGAACAATGATCAGTTGATCTTCTTAGATCCATCTACAGATCCTTATGAGAACCAGACTGATGAGATGCTCAATGATAACCCAGGTGTGCTCGATGGCATTGTAGGTAATGCCGCTTACGACATTGGCCACGTTATCAGTACAGGACCATTCAGTGGTCAGGGTGTTGCTCAATTGCAGGGCGTATGTAGAGCTAACGGTAAAGGTCGTGCAACCTCTACCCGGAGTAGCCCACAGGGTGATCCATTTGTGATCAATATCCTGTGCCACGAAATGGGCCACCAGTTTGGTGCAACCCACGTACAGAGTGGTTGCCAAAACGTAAGTGTTGGTACTGCTGTTGAACCTGGTGGAGGTACAACGATCATGGGGTATGCAGGAATCTGTCCGTCTGGCTATAATATTGCCAGCAACTCCAGCGACTACTACAACCAGACCTCGCTACAGCAAATTTTTGCTTATACCCGTGACGACGACGGTAATGCTTGTGCTACACCGATCGCAGAAGGGAACACGATCCCTGAAGTAACGGTAGATTATGAGAATGGCTTCTTCATTCCTATCAGCACGCCTTTCGAATTAACGGCTAGTGCAACGGATATGGAAAACGATGACCTGACCTATTGTTGGGAACAACGTAATACTAACTTGAGCTACCCCTACGATGAAGAAGCGGGCGATTACGGACCTTTTCCTGGCTCGCCAGTAGGAGACTCTCCCCTATTTCGTTCTTTTTCGCCAACAAGTTCTCCAACAAGGGTATTTCCGCTATTGACGAAGATTATCAACAATACTTCTGATAATGCAGAGGTGCTCCCTACTTACAGCCGTAATATGACCTTCCGCTGTGCGGTACGTGACAACCACCCTACTAGCGGCGGTGTTGCTTGGGCTGGTGTTGCCTTTCGGGCAGCTGTAGAAGCAGGGCCATTTCTGGTGACTTCTCCTAATACAGCTAGTGCCCAATGGAATGTAGGTGACTACACCGAGGTAACCTGGGATGTGGCCAATACAGATGGAGATATTGTAAATTGCCAACGCGTAAATATTCGCTTATCTACTGATGGTGGTTTAACTTACCCAATTATGTTATTGGCGGATACGCCTAATGATGGTACTGCCTTTGTGACGGTACCTGATGCTGTATCCAATGACGCGAGAGTAAGAATAGATGCTGCAGATAATATTTTCTTTGACATCTCCAACCAGGATTTCAGCATCGAACCTGCTGTAGAAGCAGGCTACACCCTCAACTATGGTCCTTTGTACCAAGAGATTTGTGTACCTGAAAGTACCGCGGATATCGAATTCATTACGGCTTCTATCCTTGATTACGACAGTACCATTACGCTGGATATCACCTCTACTTTGCCCGACAATGTAGTTGCCAACTTCACTGCCACTGAGCTTCAACCTGGAGAAGGTAGTAGCCTTACGCTAGACTTTAGCAACAGTACCTTTGACGGTTCACTTACGGTAGAAGTTCGGGCTGTAACGACAGATGAAGATACAACTTACCGTGTTTTCAATGTGGAAGTATACAACAATGACTTCAGTGCATTGGAACTGTTAACCCCTGCTGAAGGCTCGTCAGGGATTGTGCTAAGCGCTGATTTCTCTTGGACAGGCTTACCCAATGCACAGCTGTATGATTTCGAGCTGGCTACCAGCCCATTATTTGGTGATGATATCATTGATGAAGCCTCAGGATTAGAAACAACAGCATACACCCCAACGATTCTTTTTGAAGAGAATACCTTGTTCTTTTGGCGCATTCGCCCAATCAACGAGTGTGGAGCTGGACCATGGTCATCTCCTTATACCTTTCATACAGAAAATGCTACTTGCGAAGGTCAAACATCAACTGACACTCCTTTAAACATCCCTGGACAGGGACCACTACCGACGATAACATCCACAATCAATGTCGATTTCCAAGGAACAATTAGCGATATCAACATTCCGATTCTTAATGTTCGCTACCAGCCTATTCAAAACTTCCAGATTATACTGCGTAGCCCACAGCTAACAGAAGTATTGCTTTATGATGGTGAGTGTTTCTCTACAGACCGCGTAAATGTAGGTTTTGATGATGATGCTCCACAGACTATCCAATGTCCTCCTACGAGTCAGTCTAGTTATATACCTACAGAAGCTTTAGCCGCCTTTATTGGTGAAGAGAGCCAAGGAGAATGGAAGCTAATCGTAAAAATTACAGAAACAGGATTTGGTTCTCCAGGCTCTGTTGATGAATGGGCCATTGAGTTCTGTGCATCCTCTTCTCCTGATGCTCCTATCGTTGTTCGCAACGAAGAATTCTGTGTAAAGCCTAACGAAAGTGGCAATATTACCGGTGTTTTCTTAGCCGTTGAGGATGATTCTCAAAATGCCTTTGAGTTAGAATACACGGTCGTATCAGAGCCTACGGCTGGCGAACTTTACTTTCTTGATCAGCAGCTTTTCGTAGGAGACATCTTCCGTCAGTCATCATTGGATGCGGGTAATGTTTACTACGTTAATACTGACAACTCGGTTACAGAAGACAACTTCACTTTTGTGGTACAAGATGGTACCGGTGGATTCCTGCCTGTAACTACCTTTACTATTGACATTCTTGATGCTTGTGTAACGAGTAACGAAAATCTTGCCGCTGCCGAAGCATTCCGCTTGTACCCCAACCCGACCAAAGGCCAGGTAGTACTACAGTGGAGTGAAGCAACGACGCAGGACTATCGCCTACTGGTATACAACCTGCAAGCTCAGTTGTTGCAGCAAGCACAAGTAGCTAACGGTACGCTACAGCACAACTTGGACCTGAGTACACTGCCTGCCGGCATCTACTTGATTCAAATTGGCCAGCACGTAGAACGCGTGGTGGTAGAGTAGGTACGGGGTACTGCAAACATGAGTCATCCCGAATTTTGATTGTCATCAAAATCCGTGCTGACCAACCGCAAAACCTATAGTTAAAGAAGAAACCCCATGATTTCTATTAGTGAAATCATGGGGTTTTCTACAAAAGTCAGATAAATCAATCTTTTCAGCTATTTAATGACTCTTTCTAAGTTAAAGTCAGACTGGATTTTGGCCNNAAATTCGGGATGACTCATGTTGTAGGTTTGGCTACTGCTCGTAGTTATCAGTAACTATTTCCCCAAAAGCGCCTTCCAGTTGACCTTCTCGCCGGTGATGATATTCTCATTACCAAAGCTGAGGCTCGCCAGATAAAGGGCTAATATGCCATATACGAAACTAGCCGCAGCAACAATAGCCAACATACTGGTATCGAAGTTCCCTTTCAAGATAGCAACAATTGAAAGCGCTACATTGAATACTGGAATTAATGCTGTTTGCATATTGAGTTCTACCCCTGGCATAATGGCCATCATAGCAGGAATAAGTACGACCATCATCAGCGGACTTACATAGCTTTGTGCCTCTTTATATGAGTTTGCCAGCAGCACGACAGCAAGCGACAAGGCCCCTAAAAACAGGGTAGTCAGAAGTACTAGGATAACTAGCCAAACCCATGCTTCTGGTGCCAAATTCATGGCCATGCCAGCAGATTCCTCTTCCAGTAGGTAGGCCTGAATATTCATGGCTACTACCAAACTCAAGATATTCATGGTCGCACTTACAATTCCGACGGCAGCGACCGCAAGAAACTTGCCCGCTACGATCTCTTTCGTAGAAGCAGTAGTTGTAAACAAGGTCTGAAGTGTACGGCGCTCTTTTTCTCCGGCTGTAATATCAATAGCTATATAAATACAACCAATGAAAATGAATAGTAAGATCATCATAGGTAAAAATGCGACCATCATCCGATCTCCACTTTCCTCCGGCGATAAATCTACACTATCAATAGACAGCGGATTGGCAAATTCAGGACTCAATTCCTTGCTGGCTAATCGTTCGTTTAGTAATTGATCTCCTAAGCCTGTCAATTGGGTACGTAGTATTCGTTCCCGCATGTTCAACACGTCCTGTGATTGATCCGCATAAATGACAATTTCAGCCGATTGCCCATTATTGAGGCGCTCCTGATAATCATCAGGTAATTGAATACCCATGGTTCGTTTCTGTCCTTCCAAATCGGCTTCCGCAAAAGCTTTCATTTCTACTTTCAGGCTTGGGTCCTGGGCCAATAGGTCTGGCAAGGGCGTATCCACAGCATTGGGGGAAACCCAAACGGCAATTTCCTGCTGCATAAGCTTCTCTTGCTGGCTAGCCCCTACCCCACCAATGAGCGTAAAGAGGACCGGATACAAGAAAAAGGGAAGTAAAATAATCAAGTAGAGCATTCGCTTGTCACGAAGAACTTCTTTGATTTCTTTTGAAAATATTGTAGCGATAATATGACTTCTCATTCTATTATTTATTTTATCAATGGTGAGCAACAGCCGGCATCCTGGACGATATTAAAAATCCAAGTATATCGCGTAATGCCGAAGAGCACGCAGTGGTTTTTATTACGGATTACTCAATAGGTTGGTTTTGGCAGTTACGATTCGTACCCCATTTCCAACTAGGTACCTACAAGCTTATCTTCTTTCACCAATTCAAAAAATGCTTGCGGTAAAGTATCCTGAACTGTTTGTTTTTTGATTCCGGCAACATCTCCCAGGTAAACAAGGTTTCCCTCGTGAATAATACCGATACGGTCACACAGGCGCTCGACCTCCGTAAGGTTATGGGTAGAAAAGATGAGTGCTTTACCTTCTTCGCGGGCCATCTTCTTGATAAACTGAAGAATAAACTCCGAAGCCATGATATCCAAACCAGTCGTAGGTTCATCCAATACCACAATTTTGGGATCATGCACCAAAGTACGGGCAATAGAAACACGTTGCTTCTGCCCTGTAGACAGTTTTTCACAATGGCGATCGACAAAGGACGTGATCCCGAAAGCCTCGATAAGGCGATCGACGCGAGCATTCAGCTCAGCCTTTGGCGTTTCGTAAAGTTTACCGAAATACATCAATAACTCCCGTGGATTCAAGCGTCGGTAGAGATCCATATCACCGGTAAGAAAACCCAGTGATCGCCGAGCAGCCATTTGCTCTTTTTGCATAGAATGACTATTCATAATGGCCTCTCCATCAGAGGGGGTCAACAATCCAGACAACATCCTTAGTGTTGTGGTCTTTCCTGCTCCATTGGGGCCTAGCAGGCCGAAAATCTCTCCTGCCTCTACTTGGAAGGAAACATTATTTACCGCGCGGAAGTCACCAAAATCCTTGATTAAACCTCGCGCTTCGATTAGAGTACTCATGTAAATGTGTTGGTTTTATCTATTAGTCATCACTCGTTGAAATTTATTACAACCAGTGCTCATTAATTTCTGATTTTCTAATAATAGATAAAACAAAGAGCTATCTCTGGGCTATTCGATTAAACAGATTATCTATTCGACCAATTTTAACCCTTCCTTAACGCTGACGACATTGCCTTAAGTAGTAGACCCTGAGTACCTTTACATTAAATAGAAACACCCTGCCACATGCTAAGAATCTATACCAACCTTCTCCTTCTTATGGGTATGAGCCTTTTATTCACGGGCTGCTTTACACCCCAAAAGGTTATCCGTATCGCTCCTGAAGCGCAGGAGAATGTCTTCTGGTTCCAAGGACAGCCGATCGCCGAAAAGAAACAAGATAGCGTCATCGTTAGGGCTGCCTTTAGTCATACTGATCGTAAATACTTACTATTTGACATAGAGGTGATTAACGAAAAAGACTTCCCTATCCTAGTAAGTCCCGAAGTTCTTTCTCTAAAGACAACCAATGGCTATCAAATGTCTGCTCTTGACCCAGAGGACGTTATACTGTCGATGGAGATGCGAGCATCTCAAAAGGAAGCCAATGCTAAAAATGCTGCTGTTGCAGGAGGGATTGTCTTGGTAGGTGCAGCTGTTGTAGCAGCTACCAGCGATAATGATTCGGGTAGTGACAATTATTACGATAACGATGCGCTTGATGCCCTCGAATTTGCCGTAGATGTAGCCGTTCCCACAATCGCCTGGGGTTTAAGTTTTCACCAAGACCCTATTCTTACAGAATACCCCGAAGCGTTGCCTTCCTCCGAGCAACTCCTTTTCTGGCAAGAAATCGTATTAAGGCGTACGACCCTACGCCCTGGAGAGAGTATCCGAGGCCTCGTGGCCTTCCCCCGCTTTGACAATACCCAATCACTTAAGTTGACTATTCCATTGGAGAATGATAGCTTCGAGTTTCTGTTCACGCAGAAGCTTTATCAACCTTAGTGGGAAAGCAACAGATTACCCCTTAGCCTTTACCTGGTAATACAATTCGTAAGCCAAAAGCAGAGATTTTACCTTTTCCACCGGAGTATTCAAGGTCGAATAAGATAAAGCCAAGTGATTGAAAGCCGCTTGGTATTGTCCTTGCTGTTGTAGTAATCGACCACCAGACCTTAACAGCATCCCGTAAGCAGGATCATCCGTTCCTAACTCAATGGTTAGTACTTCCCGTGCTGTTTGAAAATATCGATTGGCTTCGTCATAGCGGCCCATCAGGTTGAGTGCTTGCGCTGCCAGCAAGTTGAGATCCGCATACAATTGAGGGTTCTCGATCAACATCTGCATTCCCTGCTGTGCAGCTACCAAGGCATCATCGGCACGGTTATTAGAGAGACTGATCTGCGCTGCTTGCAGGTAGTTTTCTGCAATATCTCCGGAACGCAGTTGCATTCTCAAAGTAAGAGAGCGGTCATTTGCCTCTTTAGCCTTCACT
This sequence comes from Lewinella sp., assembly GCF_050633125.1. Taxonomy (NCBI): domain Bacteria; kingdom Pseudomonadati; phylum Bacteroidota; class Saprospiria; order Saprospirales; family Lewinellaceae; genus Lewinella; species Lewinella sp. The sequence continues at coordinate 50,322 of NZ_JBOEFX010000080.1, read as the reverse complement.
AATTCTCCCACTCTTAGGAGGTTATAACTATGAAGCATCCAAGCCCGGCCTAAATCATATTTACGCTGGGGATGTTCATCAATATAGGTAAGTAAAAGGCTAGAGGATTGCTGATAATCATGACGATTACTCAGTCGGCGAGCTTCCTGAAGGGCGTCCTGTGAGAACAGACCACTCCCCAGTAAAGTAAAAAGTAAAGTGAACAATAAGGCTTTCATCATGGAGGCCACTTCTTTATGGCTTTATCAAATACTTGTGTCCAAAGGTAAACGCTTTTCCCGAGAGCAAACTTATACAAAGTGAAAGTTATCAGAAATAATGTTATCAATTCGTCAAAAAGAGAACCGAAAAAGCTATATAATCTGTTAGCCTTTTCTTAATTCCAGGACCTGTGGTTAAAGTGATCCTAAAGTACCTTTTATAGCTTGGCAACTCCCCCAAAGTCCCCGTAAATTAGGGTAGCAATTATAAGAAAAACCTTTACAAACCCCTAAATTCAACCTTTATGAAAGCTCTCCAATTCTTGCTTTTCTTACTCACTATCAGCTGGTTTAGCTGTAGTCCCAAGTATTACGAAACCGCCGCCTATGAAAACTATGCGGACGAGCATCAAACCATCGCTGTTTTACCTAGCCAAACCATTACCACCGGTCGTATCCCCGAAGAGATGACAAAGGAAATGGTTGAACAAGTCGAAGAAAATGAAAGCCTTGCTTTTCAGATTGCCATTTTTGATGAAGTAGCACAGCGCTCTGGCCGGCGAGATGGTGAAATTCTTATCAATCTACAGCACTACACCGAAACCAATGCTAAACTGGAAGAAGCGGGTATTGGCTTTCGCGAAAGCTGGACCATGTCTCCGACCAAGCTGGCCGAAGTGCTTGGCGTGGATGCCGTTGTTCGCACCAGTATCCGTAAAGATATGTTCTTAACAGAGTTGGAATCCTTTGGAGTTAGTATGGCGCTTTCGGCCATCAGTCTTTTTGGGGGCGAAGCCCTCTGGTTTATCCCAACGAAGACCAGCGATGTATTTCTTTCTGCCTCTGTCCTTGATGGGCAAGACGGCATAAGTGTATGGAATACAGATAAAGTCGTTCAAACAGATTGGAATGACCGGCACGCTGAGATTGTCCGCCATTTGGCGCGCGTGATGGCTCGCCGTTTTCCTTACCGTGTATAATAGATAAATTTTGAAGGGCGTTTTGCGGAAAGCAGGTGAACAAAAACCAGCTTTCCGCTTTTTAGTTGGAATAGGCTTACAATTCAAGATAAAATCAACTTATGCACTTCAATGCTTCGGATTTTCCTAAAATGGAAAAGTTTTTCCGGCGTAATTTTTTCAATACCCTTCCCGGACCGCGGGGGCTTCACCTCATAGGTACCAAAAGTCATCGCGGAGTAGAAAACTTGGGGTTATTTAGCTCGGTAGTACACATTGGCGCTACTCCTCCCCTACTGGGTTTCATCATGCGCCCTTTAACGGTACCCAGGCAAACCTACCATCATATGAAAGCTCAAGGGTTCTTTACACTCAATACTGTAGACGAGACTATCCTTGCTGCTGCTCATCAAAGTTCAGCCAATTACCCTATCGAAACTTCAGAGTTTAAAGCAGTAGGGCTAACGCCAGTATACAGTGAAATCGTTCCTGCTCCCTATGTCCAAGAAAGTAAGGTGAAGATTGGCCTGGAATTGGTGGAAGAGCACCACATCAAGGCCAATGGCACACTTTTTCTAGTAGGAAAAATTGTTGAAGTAATACTACCTGACGAGGTCGTGTCAGATAGTGGGCATGTAGCGCACCAGGAATTGGGTACGCTGAGCGTGGCAGGTCTAGACACCTATTATAAAACAGAAGAGGTCGGAAAGATGGAATACCCTAGGCCTTAAAAAAATCAGGGTAGAACGATATTTTTATCGTTCTACCCTAAAATCACATCCTTCTTAATCGCTAGCTTTTAGTCGCTAGACGACAGGATAGATAACAAGCGTAGGATTTCAATATAGAGCCATACCAGTGTTACCAGTAAGCCCATTGCGAAGAACCACTCGTAATAAGCAGGTGCTCCGAATTTTTCGCCTTTATCGAAATTATCAAAATCCAGCAGCAGGTTCATCGAAGCTACGCCGATAATTACTAGGCTAATGCCAATACCCATCATTCCACCTTCGTGTAAAAATGGCAAATTGATACCGAAGAAAGAAAGGGCAAAATTGACGATATAAACCAAGAAAATAGCGCCAGTAGCCATGATTACTCCGCTACGGAATTTCCCCGTTACTTTAATGATGCCCATTTTGTATACAAAAAGCATCACAAAGAATACCGCCATCGTGAGGGTAACCGCCTGAAAGATAATACCCGGGAAAAACGCTGCTGCGTAAATCATAGATATTGAGCCGACGAAAAAACCTTCCAAAGCTGCATAAAGTGGCGCCAAAAAGGTCGACCATTCCGGTTTAAAGCTAGCAGCAAGTACTGTCACCAGTCCTAGGATAGCACCTCCCCACATCAAAACAGGGCTGGCATAAGTAAACCCTACAACAGCAGTGAGTAACATGATCGCGCCTAAGATCAGTGATTTATTTACTGCTCCGCTGACCGTCATACGATCTCCGCTTATCTTAATAAAGTCTCCATCCAATGTGTTCTGAGCTGCGCGCTGAAGCGTTTTCTCCCGAAACATCGGGTTACTGGAAGACGAAAACATTCCTCTCCTTTTCATAAAAATTGTTATTGTTTTACCCCTGGCATATTTACCAGAGCGCTTTTCTATTAAAAACTCTAAGAAGTTGTTTGGAACTTACTTTTATCGTGAAGCAGTCCAAAACAAACTCTAAAATATAGATACAATTAGAGACCACCAAGAGTTTATAGATAATTAAAACCTTCGACTAAGGCTAGTATCTCTTAGACAAAAACAGGGTCTCCCAAAGGAAGACCCTGTATAACCCCAAAAAACCAAATGAAAACAATCTTCGATAGAATTTGAAAGGGTTGTCGAATCCGCACACTTCTAATCAATTGCTCTAATTCCTACGGAGAAACCTTTTCACGCCAAGCTATATTATTTGCTTAACAGTACAAATATAGAATAAAAATTAGTTCATAGTTTACTTTCGCCCAAAAAAATTTCACATCAAGAAAAGCAATAATATTAACTAAGCTTCATTTATTCATAAGAAAACAGTACTCTCCTCCTGTACCAAACTAGCTTTTCCGCACCCTATCCCTGCAAGAACATTACAAAGGTGTGTGATTAAAGTATTGGGTAAATTTTTGGAAAAAGATAAAAATCCGTAACATTGTTCCAACAAAAAATTAAATCTTGGCTAAAGTTAAAACAGTTTTCTTTTGTCGGAATTGCGGAAGTGAGTCTCCTAAATGGGAAGGTCAGTGCCGGCAGTGCGGAGAATGGAATACACTGGTAGAAGAAAAAATCTCTAAAACCAATGCCAGAGAGGAGCAAACCCAAAGTTGGCGAAAGGAGACTAAGCGTACCGGACCACGCCCTGTACCTCTTCCTGAAATTAAGGCGGGAGAGATAGAACGCCTTGTTAGCCCAGATGAAGAACTCAACCGTGTGCTTGGGGGCGGAATTGTGCCTGGCTCACTTGTCCTTTTTGGCGGGCAGCCCGGAATTGGTAAATCAACCCTCTTACTACAACTCGCACTGGGTGTAAATGCCAAGGTCCTCTACGTAAGTGGCGAGGAGAGTGAACAACAAATAAAGCTGAGGGCTGAGCGACTGGGGGGAAATATGGAGCACTGCTTCATCCTTACAGAAACCAATACTCAAAAGGTGCTCAATCACGCACTGGAATTGCAACCCAAGTTAATTGTTGCGGATTCTATCCAAACCCTTTCTTCTCCTAATGTAGAGAGCATGCCCGGCACGGTGAGCCAAGTCAGAGAGTGTGCTGCTGAGCTGCAACGCTTCGCTAAGGAAACCAATATTCCGGTTTTTCTCATTGGGCATATTACCAAGGAAGGGAGTATTGCCGGCCCAAAACTACTAGAACACATAGTAGATACCGTCCTCCAGTTTGAAGGGGATCGCAACTACTCCTACCGTATTTTGAGGACGCTAAAAAATCGTTTTGGCTCCACCGATGAAATGGGAATTTATGAGATGCAAGCCCAGGGCTTACGAGAAGTTTCCAACCCTTCGGAGTTACTGCTTTCGCAAAAAGATGAAGAGCTTTCAGGTAGCTCCATTTCAGCAACGATGGAAGGTTTGCGCCCAATGCTCATTGAAACCCAAGCACTGGTCAGCACTGCTGTTTATGGAACGCCTCAACGAAGCGCCACTGGTTTTGACTTGCGTAGACTGAGTATGCTATTGGCCGTGCTAGAAAAGCGTGCAGGGTTTGCCTTGGGACAGCAAGATGTCTTCCTTAATATTGCCGGAGGAATTCGGGTCGACGACCCCGCTATTGACCTCAGTATTGTTGCAGCTATTATGTCGAGCTACGAAGATGTAGCGATTCCCACCGATGTTTGTTTTGCCGGAGAGGTAGGCTTGTCCGGAGAAATACGGGCCGTTAACCGAATCGAACAACGCATTCAAGAAGCAGACCGCCTTGGGTTTAAGGAAATCTTCATTTCCCGCTATAACACCAAGGGTTTAGACACAGAACGTTATGGTATAAAGGTGTATACTATTGGTAAATTGGAGGAATTGTATAAAGCACTCTTTGTATAAGCTCGACTTTCGGCAAAAGTCCGTACGGGGATACAACTTGCTTCTCGCGCCTATGGTACAGGGTACAGGGATCAGAAAACGCAGAAGGATCAATTCCCAACAAGGGCGTAAAAAAATGGAAGTTGGAAATTTAACGGTAATCATTCTCCTTCGGTTTCAAATCCCTATATCTTCTACCTTTAATCCTTCTACGACTTTCGGCGAATGCCGAAATTCAAGATAAGAGCTTGTTAAATTTGGCTAAATTATAACAGTTGCTTATTGGTCTCGTTTATTAGAAAAACCACATAGTATGAAGACCAAACTTTCTCTCTTCACTTTGCTCCTGCTTAGTGTCCTTCTTTTTCCAGCCTGTAATGATGACGATGAAAACATTATTCCACCACCAGATGCTAGTGACTACTTCCCATTGGAGGTTGGTGCCTTTTGGGTGTATGAATCTTATAAGGTAGAAAACGGAGAAGAAGTTTTAACAGGAATGGATACCATGACGGTCATAAACAGCTACCAGGATGGAGAAGATGTTGTTTACGAAATAGAGAAATCAACCGGTTTTATCTTTAAAAGTATAATTCCAGATAGTTACCGCCTTTCAAATGGTATACTTTATGCGGAAGGAGACGACAATTCCATTCCCACATTAAATGCATCACTAAGCGGAGACGTTATTTACACAGATACTGTGGCTGCCAACCTCGGTTTTATTGATTACATCTTCTATGATGAACTCACAACTGTTGAAACACCCGCTGGTGTTTTTGATTGTATTAATGTACAAGGTACTGTAACGGCAACTGACACTACCGACCTGATACATAATAAGTTAATTAATACTTATTACGCAGAGGGGGTTGGAATTGTCCGATTTAATAATTATTGGTGGAATTCAGCCCAAGAGGTTGGTTTTCGGTTGTCAAGCTTCGAACTTCCTTAACATGAGTCATTAAATAGCTGAAAAGATTGATTTATCTGACTTTTGTAGAAAACCCCATGATTTCACTAATAGAAATCGTGGGGTTTCTTCTTTAACTATAGGTTTTGCGGTTGGTCAGCACGGATTTTGATGACAATCAAAATTCGGGATGACTCATGTTAATTCCTTTTTCAGAAAGGAAAAATTTCTTATCCCGTATTCTTGGTTTGTAACCAGAATACGGGATTTTATTTTTAGACCTTATTGATTTAGACCTATCTTTACTTTTTATTCTCCGATATTTTCTTGAACAGCTTGATTACCTTTTTACATTTTGAGCAATAATAGTCAAACCCTGTTGATTAACGACCAGGAAATACTGAAGTCCTTACAATCCAATCGCAGCAACCAACAAGATGAAGGTTTGCGTGCATTGTATCAGCAGCACTATGGTATGATAGAGCAGTTGGTGATCCGGAACAATGGCGAGCGAGAAGACGCAGCCGATGTTTTTCAAGACGGTTTAGTGGCACTTTTCCACAAGACCCGGCAAACCGGCTTTGTGCTCACTGCTAGCTTGAAGACCTTACTCTACGCAATATGTCGTAACCTATGGTTAATGAAATTGCGGAAAAAGAAAAGGGAAACACCCCTGACCGAGGTGCACCAAGAAACGGTGAGTTTGGACGCTGGCATTCTTGACATCCTAGAGGACAACGACCGGAATCAACTCGTTGCGGAAGGTTTACGACAACTAGGCGGTGACTGCCAAAAGGTGTTGCAACTCTACTACTTTGAGCGGCACAAAATGAAAGGCATTGCCGAAACCATGGGCTACTCGGGCGAACAGGTTGCTAAAAACAAAAAATCTCGCTGCCTACGCAAACTGCGGGAATGGGTTTTAACCCAACCGGTGGCTAAGGAGGTTTGGGGATGAATTGGGTTGATGGTTGAATAAGGTTTGATAGTTGAAATTTTGTAACGTAAAGGCATAGTACCACTACGTCTGAACGATTGATAATCAGTCAAAATGAGTGAGAAAGAAGATCAGTATTGGAACGAAATAGACGATTACCTGGACGGTAGTCTAAACCAACAGGCTCACAAAGCCTTTAGGCAACGATTGTCCGAAGAAAATAAGCTAGCCAAAGACACCTTATTCCAGCAAGAAATGAGGCAGGGCATTGCATTTGGAAGTCAGCAAGATTTAAGGAGTCGGTTACAGGTGATTCACGAAGAGATTGTAGGGAATAATCAGGAGGCGAAGATTGTACCGATCGGTCGACAGCTTTGGTTACGATGGAGTGCAGCAGCAGCACTTTTAGTAGGAGCCTTAGGTATTCTTTTTTGGCTACAGCAAAACCCAAGTTCACAGGAGTTATTTGCAGACAACTACGAAGTGTATTTCTTAGACCCTACTTCACGTAGTGCAGGTGAAGAAGATCCTGCAATGATCGCACTCGAAGCCTATCAACAAAAAGATTACACTGCTGCGATCAAGGAGTTTGGTCTTATTTTGCAAAATGAACCAGAGCAGCCAACACTGCAACTGGCACTCGCCATCAGCTATTGGGAAAACGGCCAAGCTCAGCAAGCTAAATCCACTATCAAAACGCTTTTCGATCACCCCATTCTAAAAGATCAGGCCTATTGGTACGCTGCTTTGTTTGCCTTAGCGGAAGACCAACCTGAAGCCGCTGTTGATTACTTAGAAAAGATCCCTTCAGATAGTGGCCAATTACACAGCAAAGCGGTTAATTTATTGGATGCCCTTCGGTAGCACAAGGGCTTTCTTATGAAAGAAAATTTGAACCATATAAGAGATCATAAGGTCATATAAGTATTTTTTATCTCCTAAAATGACCTTTCGTACTACGTAGAAGTAAACCATCGCTCTATTTTTTTGTTGAAAACCCAACAGAAAAAACATTGCTCATGAGCACCTTATTTTACATTGTCATTATCATAGCGACTACCCTTGCGATGGAGTTCGTTGCTTGGTTTGCACACAAATTTGTGATGCATGGTTTACTGTGGACCTGGCACGAAGATCACCACAAACCGCATCCTGATGATGAAGGTTTTTTTGAAAAGAATGATCTATTTTTTCTGGTTTTTGCCATTCCCAGTGCGGCCAGTTATATCATTGGGTTGAATGTAGAAAACCTTTTCTGGCTCACTTTCGTAGGGATTGGCATTTCTATTTATGGGCTGATCTACTTCCTTATCCACGACGTTTATATTCACCAGCGTTTCAAGTGGTTTCGTCAGTTGGATAACCGCTACAGCAGGGCTATTCTTCGAGCGCATGGTGCTCATCACGCAAACCGTGAGAAAGAAGCCGGAGAATCTTTTGGCCTACTAATCGTAAACACCAAGTATTTCCGCAAAAGAAGCGAGCGTAAGTAAATACCAGAAAAAAAACAGCCAACTCCGTGCTTTTCCCCCGTAAGCACTTAGTTTTGCAATGTTACTTACCAATTCCTTGAACTATGGAATTCCTTGGCCTTCTTGTAGAAATTTTATTATTAGCACTTGGGGTATACCTCTATCTCTTTGCTCGTGGCATTATCAAAGTCAAAGATCCCGAAAGGCGGGAACGGGCAGAAAGCTTCCGACAGCAAAACGCTACCTGGATGCGTCTGCTAGGGCTGGCCCTAGCGGCTATTATGCTTATGAATGTCGTTCTGCATATATCCCAACTCTTCTCCTCTGCATCCTGATCTCCTACCATTACCTAAAGGAACCCTACCATCTGCACAAGGGTCAGCTTGCTTACTAAGCAAAGGGAATGATCTGCATAAAAATCATTAATATTGCAGTGTTGTGCCGGTAGAGTGCCAGGCACGCTATTTTCATCACCAGAGCAGTTTTACTCCTTTTATCATGAAGCACATTCTTACCCTTCTTCTCGTTACTTCTTTGTGCAGTTTTGGTAGCAGTCAAAATGACTTTTACCAAACGGATAACATCCAGCAAATTGATATCACCTTCAATGCTGACAATTGGAAATACCTCCTGGATTCTCTTCGTTTTAACGGAGACGAGCTCCTCACCGGTGATCTCCAGGTAAACGGCACTGCCCTTACAGAAGTAGGTATCCGTTATCGCGACGGCCGCTCATTCACCCCTAATGGAAAGCGTAACGGCCTTTACATTGATCTCGGTAGTAAAGATTACCAGGGGCACCATGTTATCAACCTGTCCAGTGCGTTGCGTGACCCTTCTTTGGTTCGCGAAGTATTGGCTAGTGAAATCGCCCGCACTTACTTTAATGCACCCGCTGCCAATTTTGCAGAAGTAACCATCAACGGGGAACCCTATGGTTTGTTCGCTAATGTAGAAGCAGTAGAAAAAGGATATCTCAAAGATCGGTTTGAGAACGCCAAGGGCACATTAGTCACTCCTACAGAGGAGCCTCAAACTATTGTTTCGGAAGAGTGCAGCCGTAATGTATTTGGTTCTTTACAACATGAAGAATCTGCAAATTGTGTCGCTGCAAATTGGAAACTTCTACAAGGAGACCTCGGCCTGGTACAAACATTATCATCGACCCTCGCGTCATCACCTGCCGACTTAGCTAAGCTCCTAGATATTGATGCTACGCTCTGGATGCTGGCCTTCAACAACGTTTTGGTAAACCTGAATTCTTATACCGGGCAGTATGCAAGTAATTATTATTTGTACCAGCCACTTGGAGGTAAGATCACTCCTGTTCTAGGAGAATTGAACCTTGCTTTTGGTAGTTACAAAAATGACGGTGCCAATTCTTCGGACTTAAGTACTGCTACTTTACTAACGCTTTCCCCCGATCTTCACCTGAACAATGAAGAAAGGCCGCTCATCAGCGTAATTCTTGCTGACGAGATCAACTACAAGCAATATCTTGCGCACTTTCGCACGATCCTTGTCGAATGGGTGATGAGTGGTAAACTAGAAAATCGGGCCAAAGCATTACAAGCCATGATCAGCGAAGCCCGCAGAAATGACCCCGGCCAGTACTATTCGCCCATTGAATTTAACCAAAGCCTAACTGAGGTCATTGGCAAGCGTAGCCGTATTCCTGGGTTGGTTGATTTTATGGACAAGCGAGCCAGTTGGTTAGAAAGCCAGGAGGTCTATATATTTCTTCCTCCGGCGATTAGTAAAGTGGGGGTTGAAGGTCGGGAACGTTTTTCCAGCACCCAACTTGATGAATTCAGAATTCATGCTACGGTAGAGGACTACCCCAAGAATGTCTACCTTTACTATCGTTTTAACGAAAATGAAGCCTTCAAAATGGTTCCTATGCTTAATGATGGGGAGCATTATGATGGGCAAGCCAACGATGGTGTCTTTGGTGCAGTCATTAAACCAACCGATGGTCAAAACCAAATTCAATACTACTTGATGGCAGAAAACGTTAAGACCGTAAGCTTTAGCCCCAGCCACTACAATTTCGAACAATACAAAACTACCCTCCGGGAAGTCAACCAGTAGGAAGGGGTGTTTTTTTGTAAACTATCGTCAATGAATCGCATACTTATTATCTGCAGCCTTTGGGGCTTTCTGTCATTTGCTCTACAAGCTCAGGACAAGCTTTATACGCTCGAACACATTGTGGAGGTTAGGATTAATTTTTCTGAACCTAACTGGCACGAATTACTGGACTCGCTCAAAGAACGAGGACAAGACGAACGACTTATTGCCGATGTTAACGTTGACGGAAAAGCATATCCTAATTCAGGGATTAGGTACAAAGGCAATAGCTCCTACTTTAATGTTCGAAATGCCGGTGGCCGTAAGCTACCTTTCAATATCAAGGTAAACTTTCAAGAAAAGGATGCCCGACTACCCGGAGGTTACGAAACGCTGAAGCTTTCCAACGTTTTCCGCGACCCCAGCTTTATTCGGGAAGTATTGTCTTATGATATTGCCCGTAAGTATGTACCTGCTCCGCGTGCTAACTACTCTCGCGTATATGTCAACGACGACTACATGGGACTGTATAACCTCTCGGAATCGGTAGACGAAGATTTCTTGAAACAATACTATGGGAGCAAAAAAGGGGTTTTCTTCAAATGTGACCCCAGTTGGGACCAAAGTGCGCCCGGTAATTGCAAAAAAGGAAACAATGCGAGTCTCGAATTTCTCGGCAAAGACTCTGTCTGTTATTTCCCTTACTATGAGATAAAATCAAAGAATGGTTGGGGAGAACTCATGGAGTTGATTAATGTTATCAACAACAATCCCGAAGCGTTGGAGCAACAGATGAACATCAACGAAGCACTCTGGATGCTGGCTTATAACAATGTGATGGTCAATCTTGATAGCTATATCGGTCGTCTTTGCCACAATTATTACCTCTATCAGGATGAATATAATACCTGGCATCCTGTTTTATGGGACATGAACTTGTGCTTCGGTGGTTTTCGTTATACAGGTATGGGAGCACCGCTGAGTAATGAAGCTATGCAGGATATGAGTTTGTTTTTACATTACAAAGAAAACAACACCCAACGCCCTTTTGTCCTTAAACTGCTAGGCGTTAGTCATTACCGAAAGATGTACCTGGCTCATGTAAAGACCATTGTAGAAGAAAACTTCAGCAACGGCTGGTACAAAGAGCGGGCAAATGAAATACGAGCACTCATTAGTGAAGACGTCAATAAAGACCCCAATCGTCTCTATTCCATGGAGCTCTACGAAAAGAACCTCAATGAGACCGTTCGGGTAGATAATTCCAGCATTATTGGTATTACAGAATTGATGGACAAAAGGGCAGAAAACATTCTGGCACATCCTTTGATGCAAAAGGCACCTCCAGTCGTCAGTGAAGTTCAACACCAAGTTGTTGGTGAAGAAGCTATTATCACCGCTTCTGTAACGGAGGCTGATGAAGTTTGGATCTATTTCAGACAAGAAGCTTTTGCCCCTTGGCAACGCCAGCCTATGGCTGCTAATGAAAACAACGAATGGGCCGCACAGATTGAGCTTACAGAAGAAGTACAATATTATGTAGTGGCGGAGAACAAGTACATTGCTGCACTTTCTCCCGCCAGAGCCGCACGGGAATTTTATGAAATTGTAGTAAAGTAAGCAACAGTGGCAATCCTTCACACCGATAGTTACCCCGGCCCGCCTTGGTATCAAATCAACGGGCACTGGCAAACTATTCTACCCGCTTTACGTGGCCCCAAAGTAGGCTTTCGCCGGGAACGGCTAGAGCTCGACGATGGTGATTTCCTCGATCTTGACTGGTTACAAAACAAGGGCAATCGTTCCCTAGTCATTCTTACCCACGGGCTGGAAGGGAACAGCCGACGCCCTTATATGCGCTCGGCAGCCCGGTTCTTCCACGCACGCGGCTGGGATGCGCTAGCTTGGAATTGCCGTTCATGCAGTGGTGAGATGAATCGTTTATTTCGTTTTTACCATCACGGAGAGATTGAAGATATACACAGGGTAACAACTTACGCTTTACAGCAAAAAGACTACCAGGAAGTTGTACTCATAGGCTATAGCATGGGCGGAGCAATGACTACCAAATACCTTTCTGTACATAGCCCGGATTTGCCAGATGTCATCCGTGGTGGCATTGCCTTCTCCTCCCCTTTTGATCTCGAAGCGAGTGTGGATGCCCTTGAGCTGCCAGGGAATGAGCTGTATAAAACGCGATTCATGAAGCAGCTGGGAGAAAAATTCCGTATCAAAGACCAACGCTTCCCAGGGAAGCTGGACATGGAAAAGTTGGACAAAATTGAAACCTGGAAACAATTCGACGAATGGTTCACGGCACCAATACTGGGCGTTGATTCCGCTCAGGAGTTTTATGACCTTGCATCTGCGAAAAATTTCGTCAGTACACTATCGCGGCCTGTTTTAGCTGTTTCGGCCCTTAATGACCCGATCATTACCGAGGCCTGCTTGCCGCTGGAGGAAGCCAAAGACCACCCTTTTCTTACGTTGGAACTCACGCCTGATGGCGGGCATGTTGGATTTAGCTTACGCAAAAACAAGCACAGCTGGATGGAAGAACGTGCCTGGCAAGAGATTTTGAAGTGGCGGGAGAATTAAATGAGGCTTGCCTTCTTTTTTACTAGACACTGAGGCACGAAAATACACAAGCATCTAGTGCGCTGCTAGCTGGTCAGAAGACCAGCCAGATATGACATCTTAGTTCGGAAACTAAGATGCGCCTTTATTGTTTTTCTAAGCCGTAAATTAATCAATCGGAAGAACAGATTCCTCTTTCACTTCAGTCATCACGAAGGAGCTCTGAACCCGGCCAATATTTGCTAGTGAGGCTAGCTTTTTGGTGATAAAAAACTGGTAGTCAGCCATATCTTTTACGTACACTTTCAGTAGGTAGTCAAACATTCCGGCCAAGTGGTAGCAAGCGACTACTTCAGGTATTTTTCGCACATCCGCCTCAAATTGATCCAAGTAAGCTTTGTGGTGTTGCTCTAAAGTGACAGAGCAAAATGCGGTGAGCATGAACCCCAGCTTAGTTCGATCCAGCAAGGCCTTATATCCCCTGATGAAACCATCCTTTTCCAGTCGTTTAATTCTTTCAAAAACAGGGGTATTGGTCATTTGCAGCTCGTGAGCAATTTCCTTTATTTTCCGTTTCCCGTCGGCTTGCAAGAGTTGCAGGATACGGCGGTCTATTGCATCTAATTTTGCTTCCATGGTGGTTATTTTTGGCGGCACATTATACCCCTTACTAAATGGCTGAGGATTATTTTTCTACACCAAGCCTTTCCATCAACCAAAATTAGATTAAAAAACTAAATTATTATCATTTAATAGAATTAACTCCTTCCTTATCACCAGACACTAGACTATTTATCTAAACACCGGTAATTTTGCACCATCAGCAACCAGGCAGTTGAATATCTCTACTGCTTCAAAACAGCCCACCATGAAAAAGCACCACGATCACAAATGTGCACCGGAAAGTTTGATGATGTCTCACGGCTACGAGCCGGAATGGTCGGAAGGGGCCATTAAGTCACCTATTTTCCAAACCTCTACTTTTGTTTTTAAAACAGCGGAAGAAGGAAAGGCTTTTTTTGAAGTTGCTTATGGGCTTAGGCACAAAGAACAAGAAGAAAAACTGGGCTTGATTTATAGCCGGATCAACAACCCCAATCTTGAAATTCTGGAAACCCGTCTTTGTTTATGGGATCAGGCGGAAGATTGTGCCGTTTTTGAGAGTGGCATGTCTGCGATCAGTACTGTTTTATTGGAGTATCTGAAGCCGGGTGATGCACTCCTTTATAGTAACCCTGTTTATGGTGGTACGGATCATTTCATCCATCATTTGTTGCCACAATTAGGTGTCACAGCCATTGCTTTCAACGAGGAAGATCATTATCAGGATATAGTGGACCGTGTTGAAGCCACAGGAAAAGGAGATCGTCTAAAACTCGTCTATGTAGAAACGCCGGCCAACCCTACCAATGCACTGATCGACATTGCTATGTGTCGCAAAGTTGCCGACCACTTCGCAAGCGAAGACCAGCCTATACACTTAGCCGTAGACAACACCTATATGGGGCCACTTTGGTCGCACCCTCTTCAGCTAGGTGCTGATCTGGTCATTTACTCTGCCACCAAATACATTGGCGGGCACAGCGATTTGATTGCCGGTGCAGTATTAGGTAATACTGAAACCATCAAAAGGATCAAAGTTCTGCGAACTTTCCTAGGCAATATGTCGAGCCCCAATACCTGTTGGCTATTGCTACGCAGCCTGGAGACCCTAAAGGTTCGGATGGAACGCCAGCAGCAAAATGCCCAGGAGATTGCGACTTTCCTACAGGAACACCCTATGGTAGAGAAGGTCTATTATTTAGGTCTTTTGCCCGAAGGCAGTGAAGCTTATGAGCTTTACCGGAAGCAGTATACCTCACCAGGAGCCATGATTTCTTTCTCTATTAAAGGTGCAGAAGCTGAAGCATTCCACTTTCTCAATGAACTACGCTTGTTCCAGTTGGCGGTAAGCCTGGGCAGTACAGAATCACTGGCACAACACCCGGCGAGTATGACCCATATTGGGGTTGATCCTGCTACCCGTCAGCGGCTGGGGATTACGGACAAACTGGTACGCTTATCAATAGGCGTAGAAAATGTCAACGATTTATGTTGGGATTTGGGACAGGCGCTAGATAGTGTAGCCACTAAAATGGTCGAAAAGAAAGCAGAAAGGACACAATTTGCTTCAAATTAGGTAGCATACAAAGCAAAGTCATTCGGATATATTGCTAGACAAAGATGAAGGCTTTCATAGTGCTGGGGAAAGTGGTAATTTCTTGAAATTATCTAAGCTAATCAATGCATCCATGAAATTTACCCTTTCCCTAATCGCATTGCTTTTTACTTCAGTGACATTTGCCCAGACTAATTCAGAAGAAATAGCGGTAAAGAGCGCTTGCCTGAACTACCTGGAAGGGTTTTATGAAGGAGATACCGTCAAACTACAAACGGTGCTCGTGTCATCGCTTTATAAATCCGGTTACTGGAAAAATAAAGACGGCCATTATGAAAGCGAGGGTCTGATGAGTTATGACGAGGCCATCGCTTACGCGAGAAACGTATTGGAGAACGAAAAATTTGTGCGTCCGGGAGCCCCCAAGGCAGTCGATGTGCTCGATGTTTCTGACCATATTGCTACGGCGAAGGTTACAGCGTGGTGGGGGATCGACTACATTTTACTAGCCAAACACGGCGGTCATTGGATGATCGAGCAGGTGCTTTGGCAAGGCCCTTTAGCCGTTCCTGCGGAAGCAAAGGTCTTTGCTCCCGACCTCATTTGTACCGCAGCCAATGAATACGGAATCACGTTCATCAATGCAAGTTGGATCGCTTTTACTCGATCTAGTAATGGTAACAAGAAAATAATGTTTTCCAAGCGGGTGGACGGTAAATTTAGTACCCCAACCATTGCTCCTTTTTCCCAGGAATGGAACAACGAATACGTATCCTTCAATCAACATTCACAACGGCTCTACTTTTCCTCTACCCGGCCTACAACTCAAGGTGGCCCCGAAAAGTTGAAGAACGATATTTGGTACGCCGAATGGAGTGGAGAAACATGGTCAGAACCTGTGCATTTAGGAGGAAACTTCAGCACTGATGGTATCGACAGTGGCGCAACCGAACACGACGGAACGATCTATTTCCATGCTGACAGAGAGGGCACTGGCTTGAATGCCGTAGATATGTATAGCCTTGAACACCCTGAAGACCAACCAGAGAAACTCAGCATCAGTACCGATCAAGTGGATGGTGAACCGTTCTTGTTCGCGGATGGCACAAAAATGTTGTTCATGAGCGCTGGGCACAATGCCGTAGGCAATTCAGATATTTTCTTTTCCGAAAAGGTAAACAACCAATGGTCGCCACCGATTTCTATTGACAAGGAGGGCTTAATCAACACTGCTGCATGGGAATATTCGCCCTCTCTTTCGCCCGATGGGAAAGTGTTGTTTTTTACGCGACTGACCAATGGCCAGGCTGATATCTATTGGATAAAAACGGAAATGCTGGCGGAAGGGGTTCGGGGTAAAATTCAGTAAATAAGGGGTTCTATGGTGAGGTCGTTTCGTTACTCTTTTCCACCAATATTCGACCTCTATTTTGATTCTTCTTAACCAGTCCTTCGGTTGGAATTGATATTCGCCCCCATCCGAGGTCAAAACACGTCAATGTACCCCAATCGTATGATCGCACTAGTACGATTGGCGGAAAAATCATTGCGCCCCTGGAAGCCCCGATTACATTTAGCATCAACTAATGGAGTTCCTTCAACTTCTGAGAAGCCGCCGCGTAGCCAATTTCGAAAACCTCATCAATACGATTGATACTGAAAGTACCTACCTTATTGAGTTGATGGGGAGCGATCAGGATATCGCAATGCTCAAACTTGCTTTCAGAAAGAGCAGCCATGCCAATCTTGAACGCGCGCTCTAGTACGGCCATTGAGTTGGTCAGTTCACCGGGTTGAACAACGGGAAGTGGGCTAACGTAAGAGCCTATAATCTTGTCACACAGCGGTAAGAGTGGTTCTACCGGAAAATTATTAGTGATGGCCCCATCAGCGTAATAGATGCCAGAGATGCGTACGGGAGAAAGCACCATCGGGAAAGCTGCCGATGCCAGTACCTTGCGCACTAAGGAGCCCTCTTTAAAAATCACATTCTTTCCCTTCTCAATATCCGTAGTGGAAACAAAGAGGGTCTTGGTCAAACTCTCAAAACTATCCCCGGGCAGATAAGAAGCGAAGAGGCTTTCAAACTTGTCGGTATCCAAAATGCCTGGCTTACGGTAGGTATAGTTCTGCCAGGAAAACATGGAGGTGGATTTAAAAAAATGAAGAATCTCCTGCCAGGAATGTCCGGCAGCATAAAAGGCACCTACAATTGCTCCAGCACTGGCTCCGGCAATGATTTCGGGATAAATACCGTGCTCTTCTAAAGCTTTGATCACCCCCAAGTGAGCAATCCCTCTTACGCCACCGCCGGAGAGAACAATACCATAACTTGGTGTTTCCATTTTCATCTATTTACTTTTCTACCAACACAATGCGAAACTACTTATTCCTTATCAGAATAAACTCACCCTATGAACAAAATATCAAAACAAGACTTATAAAAAAACAAATCAAAGCTCTGAATATCAATTCATTAACAAAAAAATATTAAAATTAAAAACTTATTTAATTAATAAAATGTCCGTGAATACCGGGTGCTCACCAGCTAATTTTGCATAGAACAAAGGTTCATCAGTGAACAGCTGATCCAATTACTTAATCGGAACCACACAGGTGTTCAACACCTAAAACCCAGTTCCATATTCAGTTTTTAAAACCTCGTACTATGCGTAAACTACACCTTTTATTTATTGCGTTTTTGCTTCCCTTGTGGATGATGGCGCAAATCACTGTCACCAGTGTCGCCGACAGCGGGCCGGGAACGCTACGGCAAGCAGTGATCGACATTCCTGTCGGCGGCACGATTGACTTCAATGTTGGTGGCCCTATTTTACTCACCTCCGGTCAGATTAACCTCAGTAAAGACATGACCTTGGATGCTTCAGGAGCCGGTTTAACCATCGATGCCAGTGGCAACGGTAGTAATCGGATATTTGGCGTTTATTCCAATGCTGTGGTCAATCTGATAAATCTTGAGATGACCAATGCTAATGTTCCCGGTGCTTTTGGTGGAGCTATTGAAGTTTCGGTAGCTACGCTTAATGCTTCCAACTGTACTTTTCGTAATAACACTGGTGCTAATGTTGGTGGTGCAGTGTCCGTTGGTTTTGGTACCGGTAATTTCGTAAACTGTAACTTCATCGATAACACTTCTACTGGTCAGGGTGGTGCGCTGGATTTGAACACCAACAGTACCAATACCGTTACGAATTGTTTGTTTTACAACAACCAATCAAATACTAACGGTGGTGCTATTGCTATTGTATTTAGTGCCGTAGCTACTATCATTAACAATACGATTAGTGATAACAGTGCTGCAGGTAGTGGCGGTGGCGTTTTTCAAGCTGGGAGCGGTGGGGATGTTACCCTGTATAATAATATCATTGCCAACAATACGGGTAGTAGCCCGGATTTTGCTCAGACTGGACCATCTTTTACCGCCAATAATAATCTGATTGGCGATGCTAGTGGTTCGAACATTACCATCGGTACTAACGGCAACATCACTGGTGACCCTGTCTTTTTCAGCCCTGCTGGTGGCAACTACCGCCTGCAAGATCAATCCCCTGCCGTTAATGCTGGTGACGCCAGTCTGCTCCCTAGCGACATCCTCGATGTAGATGGCGATGGCGCCGGAGAAACCCTGGATGTAGACCTTGATCTGACCGAGCGTGTAAAAGTATGTTCAGTGGATATGGGTTGCTTTGAGCACGCCCTCGGATCCCTTTACGTCACTAATACAGAAGATAGTGGCCCTGGCTCGCTGCGAGCAGCAATTGATTGCGCTAATACCCAACCATTCATCGACGATATCTTTTTTGATATTGATGGAAGCGGTTCGCATACCATTACGATGGCAGCAAACTTTCCTCAAATCACGGACGAAGGGATCATCTTGTATGGTACGTCTCAGCCTGGATATGCAGGTACACCGCTTATTACCATTGATATGGATGGCAATGAAGGTGTGGTTGTATTTGGTGATGGTGTAGGTATCCTTGGTTTGAAAGTAATTAATGCCGTAGGTGCTGGAATCAGCATGACAGCCAATTCAAACTTTAATATTTTTGAATGCATTGTTACAGAATGTGGTTTCACTCAAATTTTCCTGGCGGGTACCGGATTCAGCACTATTTCGGAATGCTTGTTGAATATTGATGAAAATGGCGTTGCTAGCACTATCGATGCGGAAGCACTTTGGCTACAAGATTCCAGGGATATCAATGTTTTTAACAATACCATGGGAGGACTTAATACAACCAGCGATATCGTCACGATGCTGGACGCCACTACCTCCTTCAATATCTTCACAGACAACTTCATCGGCACCAATGCTGCGGGTGACGATTACGGTGGAAATATTGGATTTTATGTCCAGGACGCTTCCTCCAATCAATTCATAAGAAATACGGTAAGCTTTAACCAAACTGGCATTTTTAACCGTTCGGGAGCACAGAATAACTATTATTCCGAAACAAATTTTTATTGTAACGAAAATGTTGCCATCAACATGGAAAGCGGCGGCAACGGTGGTATCCAACCTCCGGTTATTACGAGCGCTACCCCTGATGTCGTAAGTGGTACTGCGGCCCCTAATGCAGAGGTACAATTTTACTTTCAAGACAATGATGCGTGTCCTGGAAACACCACCTGTCAAGGTTTCTATATTGGGCAATTAACGGCGGATGCATCTGGTAACTTCTCTGGCCCAGCCACACTTACCGAAGGACAAGTCATTACAGCCACCCAGTACGATCCTAACACACTTAACACTTCTGCGCTAGCTGGTTGTGCAATCGTAGCGCCAGACCCCTGCGATCCGGATTTGGATGATCCTACCATCACGCTACTCGTCACGGATGTGATTATCGAATGTTCTGAAGGTGTACCTCCTATTCTGGTAAACGGTGTAGATATTATTGCCTTTGATGAATGTGATGGTGATATCAGTGCAAACATCCAGTACGTTGGCAGTGATTTTGATACGCAAGACTGTTCTGACGGTACGATCCAAATCATCACCGACACCTACCGCATTACCGATGCTAACGGTAACTTTGACGAAGTAACCTGGACACAAACGCGTATTGATACAGAGCCCCCTGTGTGGGATGATCTTTCGCTGGAATTGAGCTTAACCGCTGAATGTGGCGATGACATTGATGCACTGTTGGCAGCCAACTTGCCTACTGCAACCGATGGTTGTGATCTTACAACCGTAGATATTGTTTTCGATGGTGCGCTAGCTACTCCTTTGTGTGGCTTAACCTCAGAAACAACGTACTTCTATCAAGCCGTAGATCAGTGTGGTAACGCCAACCCCGATTTCTTCTCCATTACGGTAACGGAGACTGACAATACCTTACCTGTCTTTACGACTGGCCCGCCACAGAATATTACCGTTGATACCGATGCTGGCACCTGTGAGGCTGCTGTGATTGGGCTTTCTACTACCGCTACTGACGGTTGTGGCGCTGTCACCATTACCAATGACTCCCCATTCGCCAGCAGCTCTGACGAAGACGCTAGTGGCTTGTACCCTCCTGGGGATTACGTGATCACCTTCACGGCTACGGATGATTGTGGCAACGAAGAGTTTTACGTCGTCAACCTGACGGTACTCCAACCTGCTCCCCCTATGTTTGTCGGTGCTCCTACCGGCACCGTCACGGTAGAATGTGGTGACCCTATTCCTTCTTTTGAATTTGGTACTGACATTTTAGTCCTTGACGGAAATGGTTTTGACATCAGTGACGACGTCATTGGAGATATTGTGATAGTGATTGGTGACTGTGCCTTTGGCGAACCGCTAGAAACATTAGAGTATAATTTCTTCGTTCAAGATGCCTGTGGACAAAGTGCTTCGCTCAGTTTTGACATAGAGGTCGTAGATACACAAGCCCCAGAATGGGATACTCCGGCGTTAAACCTCGTCATCGACGCTGAATGTGGCGATGATGTAGACGCTATCCTGGCAGCCAACCTGCCTACAGCAACTGATGCCTGTGGAACTTCAACTGTCACCTTGGTATTGGCCACGAGTGGAATCACTTGTGGTGGTGGCAACGCCTCTTCTGGCAACTACACTTATGAGGCCGTTGACAATTGTGGCAATGCTAATCCTGACCTGTTTACCATTACCGTCAACCTCAACGATACGCAAGCGCCTCTACTTTCAGGCGTACCTGATGACATCACCATTGGGTGTGATGATGCCTACCCAGATGAAGCGACGCTTTTTGCTAACCTCGCTGCGTTTGACGCCTGTGATGGCGACTTGAGTGGGCAGATAACCATCCTTCCTCCGGGTTTGATTGTGGGTTGTGTGCCTAGCGATACTGTTATGTACAACTATCAGTTTAGTGTGCAAGATGCTTGTGGAAATATAACTAGCACAGATTTCACGATCAACGTTCTTAACGATATCACAGTAGATTTAGGCCCTCCTCAGAGTGTATGCGGCACAGCCATTACCCTGGATGCAGGTAACCCTGGTCTCAGCTACGAATGGTCGACGCTGGAAACAACCCAGACCATTGAAGTAACTACTGCGGGTACTTATTCTGTAACCGTAAGCGGCGGCAACGGTTGTTGCGCTATTGGCGAAATCATCGTCACCGGCGGTACTGCCCCTGATGCTATAGCTACTGGCGGAACGCTGAGCTGCGCAACCGGTAATGTACAGCTAATGGGTAGCTCTACTACCCCTGGCGTAAGCTATAGTTGGACAGGCCCCAATAGCTTTATGTCGGGTGATCAGAACCCATTCGTAACCATGCCTGGCACTTACACCCTGACAGTAACGTCTCCGGATGGCTGTACTACTACGGCGGATGCTACGGTCGATCAAGATGCAGACGTTCCCAACCTAACGGCAATGGGTACTACGATTGACTGTGGCCCTGGGCCATTCTTTGTAACTGCGAATTCGACGACCCCAGGCACAACCTATCTATGGACGGATCCTAATGGTTTTACCACCACCGATCAAAATCCACAAGTATTTGCCCTTGGAGGAACCTATACCGTCGTGGCTACCGCACCTAACGGCTGTACAGCAACGGCAATGGTCGAGGCAATTCTGGATACGGCACCACCAACCATAACTGCTACTGGCGGCGCACTGGATTGCGCAAGCAACAATGTACAATTGATGGCTAGTGGTGACCCTCCTGGTGGCACTTACAGCTGGACGGGACCGAACACCTTCATGTCTAGCGAACAGAACCCTATTGTAAGTATGGCTGGCGATTATATCGTAACCTATACAGGCACCAATGGGTGTACCGCAATGGCTACAGCTACCGTAACGGGCAATACCGACGCTCCTGATGCAATGGCTATCGGTGGCACTTTAAACTGTCTAACAGGAAGTGTGCAATTAATGGGTAGCTCAACGACTCCTGGCGTCACCTACGCCTGGACGGGACCGAATATGTTTATGTCTTCTACTCAGAACCCAACGGTAAATGCAGCGGGTACTTATACCCTTACTGTAACCGGTATAAACGGTTGTACCGCTACCGCGGACGCAGAAGTGATGGACAACCCAGGCTCTGCGCCAATAGCAGCGTTTACTTCCGCAACAAATGAACTGGAAGCTACCTTTACTGACAACTCTACGGGTTCGCCTTTCGCTTGGTCGTGGGACTTTGGTGACGGCATGGCATCTACCGACCAAAACCCAGTACACGATTACATTACGCCTGGAATCTATACCGTTTGCCTAACAGTAACCAATGATTGTGGCGACAACACCGTTTGTGAATCCGTGACGGTAGACGTAAGTACCACAGGAGCAGTGACCTTCAACATAGGTACCGTTACCGGGCAACCTGGACAGATCGTAGAAATTCCAGTTAGTGTGGAGAACTTTACGGACATCGTTTCTTTCCAGAAATCGATCCACGTAGCAGACCCCTCGATTGCACGCTTGGTGGGAGTAAACAACTTCAACCTTTCGGAATTAGACAACTCAGACTTCAACCTCGCCAGTGACGAGACCATCACTTCGGTATGGTTTAGCGCCAATGGGGTAAGTGTTGCTGACGGGGAAGTAATTTATACCATCCGAGTAGAATTGCTTTCTACCGTAGATGAATGTACCGCCGTATTTATGGATGACAGCCCTACCTTTGTGGAAGTAGGAGCCATCAATGGAGGTATTGTTGGTGCCGTGCCTTACGTACTGAACGCTGGCGAAGCATGTATCCTGGCCAAAGTCGACATCCTTGGTAAAGTTTACCGGGAAACCGGTGCTCCACTGGACGAAGTAATTGTAGATTGTACCGGTCAACCATCCACTATGACGGATGCCGCTGGTGACTACGAGTTCCTCGATCTTACTGCGGGGCAGCCTTACACGGTAACGCCTATGCGTAATACCAACCATGTGGATGGTGTAACTGCCTTGGATTTGGCTTTGATTCAACGCCACATCCTCAATGTACAGATGCTGGATTCTCCTTACAAAATCATTGCTGCCGACGTAGACGTTTCTGGTCTGGTAAGTGGTATTGACCTGGTGAAAATCCAACAACTGATATTGAATATCACGACGGAATTCCCAGACTTCAACTCTTGGCGTTTTGTAGATCAGGAATATACGTTCCTCAATCCAGCTAACCCGTTACAGGAAGCCTTCCCTGAGGAGATTGACTTTGTGAGCCTCGACCGTGACACCATGGGCAACGATTTCATTGCCATGAAATTGGGTGATGTAAACAATACGGCGATGGGGCTACAAGCACCCAACGGTGGCATCCTCAACCTAGTGATTACGGAAACAACCGACGTGAATGGTGACGTGCTCATCAGCTTCCGTTCAGCGGAACATACGACGATCTCTGCTTACCAATTTGACATCTGGTTTGACCAGTACCAAATGCAGTTGGCAGAAGTTATTCCGGGTTCATTACCTGGCTTGAATGAGACGTTCTTTGGTCGTAATCACCTCGATGAGGGCTTGATCACTACCCTATGGTATGACCCTACCGCGCAAATAGACGGCTGGGAATTGGAGGCCGACGAAGTACTCTTCACCCTGAAGTTTGCGGCATCGAATATCAGCACCAGCATGGAAGAACGTATTCAGACGAATGTAGCGACAATGCGATCTGCCGGTTACACGAATACGGGAGAAGCCCTGGACATTCATACTGATTACCGCTCGGAGGTAACTTCGACCAGCAATCCTGTTGAGAAAAACGTATCGGTAGAGGCCCTTAAGCCGAATCCATTCGTAGCAGAAGCAACTTTGACTTTCTTCCTACCAGAAGCAGCTGATGTTGAAATTCAGTTGATGGACATCAGCGGTAAGCAGATCGTTCGTCAGGCAGCATACTACCCTGCCGGGCAGCAGACCGTACAACTAGATGGTCGTGATTTGCCAGCAGCAGGCATGTACTACCTGGTATTCAAGGCTGGAGCGTTCACCACTACGCAGAAGGTGGTTTTACAAAAGTAAAATTGGATTTTTTGGAGATTCCCGCCGGCGCTTGTTCCGGCGGGATATCTCTTTTTCATATGAAAAGCCATCTCTGTTGTGGCTCAACAGGAAGGTTTTTCGCCTAATCAGGTTTGCAGAACAAACACCCAAAATCATCCCCAATGAGATGCTACATTTTACTCACTTTACTCTTCTTGAGCGTTGTGGCTCTCCAGGCCCAAGCCCCCATTATTACGGCGGGGCAGGAAACAGTACTGGAAGGAAGCACCATAAGTGTGCCCGTATCGGTAGCGAATTTTAATGATGTAGTAAGTATTCAATTCACCCTCCAGTGGGACCCCGCAGTGGTTACTTACCAAAACACAGGTGACTATGGCCTACCCGGCATGTCGGAGTTCAATTTTGGGGAAACAGATATTGCTAACGGCCGCCTCACTTTTGTGTGGTTCGATGGCCAAGTGAGTGGATTTACCTTACCCGATGACAGCGTTATTTTTTCGGTAACCTTCCTCGCTATTGGCGATCTCGGCGACAGTTCGCCGGTGAGTTTTGTCAACGCTCCTACCCCAATCCAAATAGGTGTGATCAATGGCGTACTCATTGAAGAAATAGACGGCACCTATATTGATGGAGAGGTCCAAATTATTTCAGAAACCTTACAGGTAGAAACCTCGACGACATCCAACACTTGTTTCGGCGAAAGCCAAGGCAGTATAACAACTAACGTTGAAGGTGGCCTTCCTAGTTATGTATTTAGCTGGACAGGCCCAGACGGGTTTACCAGTAGTGATCCGAATATCGACAATCTTGCAGCAGGAGATTATGCCCTTACTATTACCGACCAAAACGGTAGTATTTACGAAGATGACTTTGTAATTACGGAACCATCCGCTATCCAAGTCGACAATATTCAACTACAAGAAAGTAACTGTGACACGCCTACTGGTTCCATCATGCTAACCGTAAGCGGAGGAATGCCAGATTACCTCTATGATTTTGGTGATGGATTTTCGCCTGACGCAGTAGAGAATCAATTGGCAGCAGGCAGCTATCTAGTACAAATACAAGATGATTCAAATTGCCTTATTGATACCCTGATCACCATTTCAGAAAGCGGTGCCCCTGAGATTGTGCTGGAAGATGACTTTTCTATTTGTCCGGATGACTCCGCAACCCTAACCGCCAGTACCGACCCTACCTTTGTCTACAACTGGACGCTGGATGGGCAGCCAATTACGCCAACCACTAACGAGATTACTGTTACTGAAGCGGGCATCTACGCCGTAAGTGCGACCAATACTGCCGGCTGTACCGCCGTTGATCAAGTAACTGTTAGCGAAAGCATGGTACCGCAAGTCGAATTGGGGCAAGACCTTGAACTTTGTGCCAACGACGAAACTACATTAACCGCCAGCACAATGAACAACCTCACCTACAGCTGGACGCTAGATGGGCAGCCCTTCCCTCAAACCACCAACGAAGTAACGGTAAATACCACTGGGGTTTATGCCGTAACTGTAACCAATGAAAACGGGTGTACCGCTACCGATCAGGTTACCATCACAGAAGTAGCTGCGCCTAGCATCGAGTTAGGAAATGATTTTGGCATCTGTCCAGAGGAAGAAACAACCCTATCCGCAAGTGAAGACCAAAACCTCACCTACAGTTGGACCTTCGAGGGGCAACCCTTAACGGAAACGACCAATGAAATAAGCATCAATACGGTAGGAACTTACGCGGTAAGTGTAACCAATGCAGCAGGCTGTACCAGTACTGATCAAATCACCATTGAAGCTGATGCGGTGCCAGTGCTGGAGCTAGGCGAAGATGTCGGGATTTGCCCCGGTGAAACAGCCACCCTAAGCGCAGGAACCGACCCTACCTTTGTCTACAACTGGACGCTGGATGGGCAGCCAATTACACCAACGACTAATGAGATTACGGTTACGGAAACAGGGCTTTACACCGTAAGTGCAAGTAATGATGCTGGTTGTACGGCTATGGATGAAGTGATTGTCAGCGATGCAATCCTTCCCTTGCTTGATTTGAGGCCAGATACCAGTATTTGTCCCAAAACGACCTTGATACTCTTGGCTAATGAAGATTTAATAACCTTTAACTGGACCGTTGATGGCGTACCGACCGGCACTGATGCTCCAGAGCTTCTGGTATCAAATGAAGGCCTGGTCGTGCTTGATGCGCTCAGCGAGGATGGTTGTGCTTTAAGCGACACCGTTGCAATCAGCCTTATTCCTTTTCCTACAACTGTAGGGCCGGATACGACTATTTTTTCCGGGCAAGCCCTCACTTTGTTTGCAGAAGGCGGTATTGCCTACAGCTGGATGACAAACGTAGAATTATCTTGTATTGACTGCCCTGATCCAGAAGTTACGCTGGATGAGACAACTACTTTCCTCGTAGACATTACTTCTTCGGAAGGCTGTATCGTAACCGAAACGCTAACCGTAAACGTAGAAGAAGCACCTGAGGTACTGGTAGACCTTGTCAACTTCCTTTCTCCTAACGGCGATGGTAAAAACGACGTTCTAATTTTTCGGGGCTTAGAAAACTACCGGGGTAATCAACTCAGCATCTTCAACCGTTGGGGTGACTTGATCTTCAGCAAGCCCAACTACCAGATCGACGGCGAATACTGGGATGGCACCCGGAATGGCCAGCCCTTGCCACCGGGCATTTACTACTATGTGCTAAACATTGATGTTGCCTCGAAGCCCATCAAGAGTGCTTTGACGATTGTGGTTGATTGATTTTTCATTTATCACATAGACACATAGTGTGGCTTTGCCAAGTTCAAACTCTTTTAAAAAAACACCTCTGTGGTAAAAAAGTAGCTAGATTAGTTTCACCACAGAGAAACAGAAGCGCCAACAACGCTTTACTTAATTGGAACAACCTTTTTGTTATGAGATATACTACCCTATTCATTTTGTTTTTCCCGCTTTGGCTGGTGGCCCAACAAGTGCCTCACACAACTGCGTTCAGTTCTACCTACGCGAGTTGGAACCCGGCGATGACGGCACCTTGGAGTTATGTAGAAACCCAAGCTGTTTATCATCAACAGTGGATGGGTTTTGCGGGTGCTCCGCAAACGGTTATGGCCGACATTCAAGTGCCTATCCTGGATTACAACATGAGTGCGGGCCTGCAGGTGCAAAACGACCAAGCGGGGCCTTTGCGGCAAACCAGTATTTCGCTGCTGTATGCCTACCAAATAAAGCTGGACTACAATCATCGGCTCGCCATCGGGGTAATGGCCAACCTGAGTCAGTTTGGTTTTAATGGTAATGACTTGGCTGCTTACGACCTTGATGATCAACTTTTAGGTACCGGGGAAAGCACGATCAATCAGACCAACTTTGGCGTTGGTGTTTACTACACAGGGGCTGATCCTGACGACTATGAAGAATCCTACCTCTTTGCGGGCCTGAGTGCCCAGCAGGTGATGCCGGGAGCACTACGCTTTGCGGAATTCAACGAGACAGCTAACTTCAAGCGAGTACTTCATGGCTTTGGCTTGGTAGGTTATCACTTTGATCACCGCAGTGGTTTTGTAGAGCCTAGCCTACAAGTACTGTACGCGACCAACAACATAATGCACTTCCAACTGGGCTTGCAATACGAAATGTACGACACCTTCTGGACAGGGTTGACCTTAGACTCTTCTTTCCGCACCGGGGTACAACTGGGCTATATTGTGGCGAATGTCGGTGCTGGCAGTTTACGTATCGGTACGATGGCCAGCTATAGCATTTCCAGTCGAGGGCAAGAACAGGGGGTAAGTCTGCAGGCCTTGGTGGGTTATCGGTATGCGCTGTAGTGACTACGCCTGATTTTACACCTGAATAAAACCAGGCACTTATTGATCATCTGTTGCTTAGTTGTATTACGAGTATCTTTAGAGCTTGTTTGGAAATTTTCCGAACAAGCTCTAAAATTTAGCCTACGTATGCTTGACATTTTTAAAAACTGGATAATAAAGCAGGGCCTCGAATTGTCTACTGCCGATCTTTTATCACGCAGCTTACTTTTTGTGTTGATTATTGTTTTAAGCCTTATTGTTTATTTGCTTGCGAAGCGTTTTATCCTAAGGGCACTCGCTGCTATTATTGGCCGAACAGCAACGCAATGGGACGATATGCTTCTGCATAAAAAAGTATTCAACCGTCTCGCTTATCTGGCGCCAGCCATTTTCATTTATTTATCTATTCCAATTCCTCTGGCGGGTTACGATTCGTTCATTTCTTTGGCTAACGGGCTCATTTTCATCTACATGATTGCGATGGGGATACTGGCTATTGATGCCTTTCTAAATGCTTCCCTGGCTATTTACAGCACCTATGAGGTTTCAAATAGACTTCCTATAAAAAGCTTTATTCAGGTTCTTAAAATCATCATTTATTTCACCAGTGGCATATTTATCATTTCCATTTTACTGAATAAAACGCCTGTCTATTTATTTAGCAGCTTAGGCGCTCTTACGGCAGTATTGATGTTTATTTTCAAGGATGCTATTTTGGGTTTTGTAGCTGGAATACAGTTATCAGCTAACCGAATGGTAGCCAAAGGAGACTGGATTGAGATGCCAAAATATGGTGCAAATGGTGATATCGTTGAAATCGCTTTAACGACCGTCAAAGTGCAAAACTGGGACAAAACCATTACGACAATTCCTACCTATGCTTTAATTACCGAGTCCTTTAAAAACTGGCGTGGCATGTCTGAATCAGGTGGTAGACGGATTAAACGTTCTATCAACATCGACATTAACACCATTCGGTTTTGCACAGAAGATATGCTGGACCGTTTTAGTAAAATCCAGTATATCTCCGATTACATTGAGGAAAAAACCATAGCGTTACAACAAAGCAATAAGCAAGAGCAGGTGGATAACTCCAGCCTCGTGAATGGTAGAAGAATGACCAACATTGGAACATTTCGTGCCTATGTTAAAGCTTATTTAGGCAACCACCCAATGATCAATAAGGACATGACGTTTCTGGTAAGGCAACTTGCGCCAACAGAACATGGCCTACCCATCGAGATTTATGTATTTAGCAAAGACCAGGAATGGGCTAATTATGAAAATATCCAGGCTGATATCTTCGATCATATTTTAGCGGTTGTCCCGGAATTTGATTTACGCGTTTTTCAAGATCCCAGCGGCAGGGATTTTAATAAACTGACGAATTAAAGCGCTATTCAAAATTCAAGCGACTATGGTTATTATTGGTAAAATCCAGATTGTGCTCATTGTACCACTCGAAAAAAGCATCGTATTCTAAATCGTTTTCCTGATAAAATTCTCCAAAAGATGCTATATCTCCGGCTCTGAACAAGAAGTAATTATATAGTTGAAAATAATCAGCTTCGATCACTTCGGCTTGATAAGGGAAAAGTACAAAAGGGTATTTTTCCTGGCTGTTGTTCTCTTCGTCCATCCAGGATTCCAGGAAAACGGTACGGGCTTGGTGAATCCCCTCCAGGTCAAGAGGAGCATCGGAATAGACGATAGCTGTCACCGCATATTTCGTAGCAAATTCCCCTTCAAAGGGCAGCAAAGCAAAGTTGTTTGCTTGAAGTGTTTCCAAATTCAATCGATCGACCGAGATGGTAAACCCTGATTCGGTAAGGTCGAAGCTACCAGAAGTATCGCTTTCCACAACGTAAACCTCATTATAAAGCTCAAAAAGTAAGCCGCTAATTTCATCTACCCTTTCTGTTCCAAATTCAAGGTTGAGAAAAATTTCTCCATAAAGAAGCGCCCATACTTTTTCGGAAGTGCTCGCAAAAAACTTGGTTGCCCAATAGTAATTCGAAGGATGAGTAGGATCAACCTGAATGCCTTTTTCCCAATAATAACGCGCGAGGTTGTAGTCTTCTTCTGACATGGCCACCACCCCTGATTCTAAATACAGCGGCCCTGAGTTGGGAAATTTTTCCAACCCTTCTTCGTATACCTTTTTGGCTTTCTTGCGCTTACCAAGTACATCATAGGTATTGCCCAACATTTGGTAATAAAGCGGTTGGCTATCAGCGCCTTTGAGCAGGGACCTAAAAACAGGGAGTGCCGCATCATACGCTCCGCCTTTGTAATGCGCCAAGCCTATTTCATAATCGTAGGTAGACTTGCCCGGAAAGATTACTTTGGCTTGTTCGAGATAATCAATAGCGGCAGCGATTTCTCCTTCATCCATGAGGTTCATACCAATTAGCGCGAGCGAATCTGCTTTCATTTCAGCGCCACTTTGAGCATTCATTGCAAAGGAAAAGAGTAATAAAAACACGAAAGAGAGCGTAAGATTCAGCATAATGAGGGCTTTAAAATAATTAAATATCAAGTAAAAAAGGTATTTATGGCAGCTTCCTTTCTCAAAAATAACGCTACTAAGGTAATCTACGCACCTTGTACCTAGTGTAAAATGAGAAGAGCAATAAAGTTATAAAATAGGTCCCGTAAATAATCCTATCATTGTTTTCATTAACTGGTAGTAAGAATAGGACAATCGTCATAACAACAAATGCCGCAGCGAAAACACTCAAGGCTTGACTTAATCTAATTACTTCTTTTGCTACCAAGAACGTATCGAAATAAACTGAGCAAAGGATTCATTTTCACGTGAACATCCAATGCCGGCCTTTTCATTAACTCTTTTAATCTAAATATCTGCTCCTGCTTATCCTTGGGAGTTTTCACCCGAAGAATTTTCTCCCATACCAACTCCAACGCAGAACTGTCAACCTCTTTCATATACCAATCTTCTCCTACTTTGGTAAAATGCAAGTCGGTTGCAGTGGATTTATCTCTTGTTGAGATTTGAAGATGGTCTTTTTCTCTAGAAGGAAAAACCTCAACGACTTTGTTATTATATTTCCCTAAAGTCCGTACAGCAAAAACATCCTTCAGCTGATCGATGGTGACTATTTTATAAAATCCATTATTGTGACTGGATTTTATGAAATCCCCAAAAGGACAATTTGCATTGTTCTCATACCAAATTTGATAGCTTTTCTCTTCAATTGGAACAGGGACTTCCTCTCGAGACTCAATGAGCTTAAGTTCGTAGTTTTTGTAGGCTGTAAATATTCCATTTCGTATAAGGTTCATAAAATCGATATTTCCCAAGATACTATTCTTCTTTCACCTCAAAAAATAAAGTATCACTAGATACTCCCGTGAAAATCCCTAGCCCATTTTCCACATTGGAAGGCGGCGCTGTAATACTCAGCGTAGAAACATCTGAAACACTGTACAATGCTGCATATTCTGGATTCACGCGAAATACGATAACGCGGTGTACTCCAAATTGACGAATCTCCCGATTGGGGTCAATATTATAATAATCACTCACCTGGGGTTCGCTGATAAATTGAAAATTTCGAAAATTCTCTTGCAGTGTATCCTGCTCTGCAAAGAGTTCATTAATATAATCAGGATCTTCTTCCATATTCTGAATAACAACATAGTAATAATCGCCTTCCGTATTATCCCAGGTGATCTCGATGGCATTTTCTCCGGGTGTTCCTCCTCCCATCGGCGGGAAAGAGCCCAAAACTATTCGTTCCATTTCAATTAGGGTGTCAGAAATGACCGCTTCTTTTTTCATAGGAACAAAGGTCGTAGCGGCTACAAGGGTGTTGTTGTACTCAAATTGAAGGGTATAAATTGCGCCACTCTCAATATTGAGATCTGGACTATAATAATAACCGGCCTCTTCATTCATAAGCGGATAGGTCCTATCACCATCAGATATTTCCACATCCAGACCGTTGATCGGCAAAGCTGTCGTATCACTACTTCCATAAGAAATCGTCCTGACGATAAAAATACTGTCACACCTTTGGCCAGCATAAAGGAAACCTGTGACCACTGGCGTTTCCGATATTAGGTTGGTTACCTCGTCTTTTTCACAAGCCATTAAGCTTAGGAGTAAAACAAAGGCAACTGGTATGTATAATTGAAATTGATTCATTGTTATTTTGTTTTAAAAATTATGATCAGGCGTTTAGTCCTTATTCAAAAATCTACTTGTTGCGCATTAACCATCTACTAGCGCAGTGACCAATTGAAAAACAAACTTGGCGTAAAGCCCAATAAAGACACATTGGTTTCCAACAGTTCTCCTTCTACGACATCGTACTCCTTGTACCACAGGTTTTTACGACCATAAAGATTGTATACCGAAAGACCAAAACTAGCCTTGGAACGTACCAGATCGAACTCGTAAGTACTCGAAAGGTCGAGGCGATGATAAGCGGGCAAACGATAGGCATTTTTATCACTTACCTCAAAGAAGCTGGCGGTACTTCCATCCAGTAGTGGAACCTCATAAAAACCGGTAGGCGCAGTGTAAGGGCGGCCACTGGCGTAGATAAACGAAGCACCAAATGTCCAGTTTCTATGCTTGTAGTTACCTACCAATTTCAACTCATGTGTTTGGTCTTGATTGGCATAAAAAGGCTCGTCTCCAAAAGCGTCGAAATCATATTTTACTTGCCCCAGCGTGTAGCCAATCCATCCCGTAAACAAGCCTAATTTCTTCTGAGCCAACACTTCTACCCCTTTAGCAACGCCACTACCTGTGTAGAAAAACTCTTCGTAATCCAAGCTTGCATTTGGCCCAAAGCCAGAGGGCGTAAAACGCGTGGTATACTCAGAGAGGCCATCCAGGTTTTTTCGGTACATCTCTACATCAAATAAGTAAGACCCCACCTCGTAACTCGCCCCCAGAATATAGTGTGTAGCTGAGCTAATTGGAACCGTTTGATCATCCGCTAGCAACCAGAAATCGCGGCTACCTTGTTGAATATCTTCCCGTACAATTCGAGTAGCAAACTGGTTGTACTTGCCCCAAGCTCCCTTCAATTTCACAGCATCAGAAAGCAAGTAGGTCATGGAAGCCCGAGGCTCGACATACAACTTATTGGTGACGCTGTAATGAGTCGTACGAAGGCCACCGGTCAATATCCACTTCTGTGCAATGGTCTGTCGATCCTGTACGTAAAGGGTGCTTACTAAGCCTTGATCTACCCGATTCAGGATATCCAGCGTATCGTTTTGACGATACAAGTATTCAATATCATTGTACGAGGATTGAAAACCAAAATCAAAGCGGTTATTACTCGTGAGCTGCCATTCGTTATCTAGCTTCAGGGAATAATCTCGTAGGTTATTGTATTCCAAGCTGCCGTTATTCAGCGTAAAGCTGGTATCTGTACGGTTTACACTTGTAATATCACTTCGGTCTCGCTCACTAAAATAGTTCGAGTAAGACAAGTTGAGATTTGAATAAAACTTGTCATTCCACCTGCGGCTCCACTTGAGTGCTGAGCCCCAGTTACCCCAATTGGTCAAGTCTGTATTTTCGCGATCAAAACTAAAGTCTACATTTCGGTTCCCGAAGGCGCTATTGTCGGTATTACGTGAATTATCGAGATGGTCCTGCCCGTTGTAAAAGCTGAGAGACAGGATGTCTTTGTCATTTAATCGATAGGTTGCCTTTCCATTCAAATCATAAAAATAGGAACTAGGTTCTACCTCTTGCTGGCCAAATCGGCCACCACCAGGACGACCACCACCGCCAGTATTCGTGGTAGCATTTGCAGTGCCACTATCTGTAAAATCATTAAAAAGGTTGCTGTAGAAACTGCTCTGAAAAGAGCGCCTTCCCGCGATTAGAAAAGACCCTTTCCCATTGGCAAAAGGAGATTCAATAAAGCCATTGATACTCAACAAACTCAGTCCCATGCCTGCATTGAATGACTGTGAATTTCCATCCTTGCCGGTCAGCTCTACTACGCTTGAAAGTCGGCCACCATACTTGGCACCAAAACCGCCTTTATACAACTGTACATCCTTGATGGCATTTGAATTAAAAGCGCTAAAAAAGCCAAAGAGGTGATCAACATGATAAACCGTAAAGTCATCAAAAAGAATGAGGTTCTGATCCGGTGTTCCTCCTCTCACATAAAGGCCGGAAGAACTTTCATTAGACCCACTAATACCCGGCAACAACTGCAAAGATCGAAAGATGTCTTTCTCTCCGAAGCTCGGTAAAGTAGCGATAGCCGCAGGTGTGATACTCACTTTACTCACCCCCGTAGAAGCCTTGAGTAACTGCTCTTCCTGCTCTGCTATTACAATTACCGCTTCGAGCTGCTGACCAATGACTTCCATCTCAATGCGTAAATCTTTTTGGGTATTTTCAGGGGTCAAGCGATAATACTCGGTATGATAACCTAGGTACTGCACCTCTAGAACAGCCGTATCAGACGGTACATTTTGTAGTGTAAAATATCCATCACCATTCGTACTAACGCCATTGCCCGTACCCACGACTAAGACGGCCGCATAGGGTAAAGTCTCTCCGCTAGCCTTGTCTTTCAATGTCCCTGATATGGATATATTATTGCGAGTAGCCGTATATTCAGAAGGATCAAGGGCGGTCTTGCCAAAATTTGGATCTTTAGAAATGATAATCGTTCGTGGTTCCTGAAGTTCAAAAATAAGCCCAGTACCTTTCAGGAGGTAACCAAGAGCCTCCTCTAGCGGCATTCTCGGAATGGTTTGGTTAATAACAATCCCTTTAACATCGGAAGCATCAAACTCGAAATTGAGTCGTTCCCCCAACTTCAAGTCAAAAAAGACCATGTCCAAGGCCTTGTCCTCATAGGAGTATTTGATTCTTTTATCTGCTAAGCTTTGCCCCTGTAGCTGCCCCCCTAAGGTCAGCAACAATACTAGTAGCCCTATGCCAAGTGTGGCACCCTGGTTTTTCATCGTTTCGTTTTTAGCGTACAATGCCGTATTGACGCCTGACAGCTTAAATACGCTCGCAGGCCATCGGTCTTTTCAACCAAAACGGCTAAAAAATCAACGAAACAGGGATATAAAAATTAAAACAGATAGGGCTGCACCGCATCCAGGTAGCTCCCGCCAATAGGCAATGCTGCTTTTTCGATAAAAACATGGCCGCTATTCGTAGCCGTAATCTTACTCACGGCGACAATGTAGGACTTGTGTATACGTACAAACTGGCCTTGTGGCAAATCCTCTTCTAATCGTTTGAGCGACTGTAAGGTGACCACCCGCTGACCAGGCAGATGAATAGCCACGTATTCTTTCATTCCTTCAATATATAGAATCTCATCCAGAAAAACCTTGTGGACGGTACCACTAGACCGAAAAAGCATAAAGGGCCTATCTTGACTTTCTGTGGCCTTTTTTTCTTCTGATAGAGGCTGGCCTGCCCCCACATTCAGTCTTCTGGTCACCTTGTTGACGGCCTGCACAAAACGTTCAAAACGAAAAGGCTTTAATAAATAGTCAACCACATCCAACTGATAGCCTTCGAGTGCATACTGCTGATAAGCAGTGGTAAAAACGACGAGTGGTTTCTCTGGCAGAGAGTGCAGTAGCTCAATCCCGCTAAGTTCTGGCATTTGAATATCCAGAAAAATGAGGTCAATACGTTCGTTTTCTAAGACCGTGATGGCTTCAATTGCATTTTTACATTGCTGAACCAACTCCAATTGAGGTAGTTTTCCGATATAGTTTTCTAACAACGTCCGGGCTAGTTTCTCATCATCAACTACCAGGCACCTGATCCTGCTTTTGGTCATAATTGAATAGAGAGTTGAATGACAAATTGTTGGTCTTTTTGGTCAATATTAAGCTCATGCTTTATTGGGTATTCCAGTTCTAGGCGTCGGCGCACATTTTCCAGGCCAATGCCGCCAGTAGGGTCTTTGGTCCCCCCTTGTGCAAGCATACTGTTGCTTACTTCAAAGCGAATAGAGGAACCATCTTCAATAAGTTGAATTTTGATCCACCCATTCTCAGTATCCTCGATTTTACTGTGCTTAAAAGCATTCTCTACAAAAGGAATCAAAATCATCGGCGCAATATGGACTTTGGCATTTTTCACCTCCAGCGTCGTTGCCACATCTAGTGGCTCTTCATCTTTTAGTTGTTGTAAAGCAATATAATTCTGAATATAGGCAATCTCCTGCTCAAGGGTAACACGCTCCTGATTGCTATCGTACAGCATATATCTCAGCATTTCCGATAGCTTCATAACGACTTCGGGGGTTTGCTTGGATTGAATCAAAGACAAGGTGTACACATTATTGAGCACATTGAAAAGAAAATGAGGATTGATCTGGCTTTTGAGAAACTTCAGTTCTGTTTCTAATTTCTCATGCTGTACTTGGCTAGCCAGTTGCTCTTGCCGACGATTCAGCTGTATACTTTCCAGTACAATTCCTACCATAAAAACAGCCGCATAAATGATAAGACTCAACATATACTTAACCATTGGCCCTGGCGGCCCTCCAGGTTGCCTCATTGGCCTTTCTATAGCAAAGGGGACTGGATAGAACCTAGCTAATACGCCTTCTATTGCTACCGCTAAAAAAAGCACCCCGGCCAAACTTACAAATACCGCTAAACCATAACGTTCATATTTTTTTTGCTCAAACAAACGTGGGATAAGCACATAAGAATTCATTAGAATAATTACCAGCGCCACTCCAAGGTGAATGAAATTGCGGTAGTACAAACCTACTGGCACATCAGTACCCACAAACATGAGGTTCATCGACCCAAACAGGCTTACCCAAAGTACAATTTGAGCAACGACTCTATTCCGTTTCTGTGCAAATATTTCCATAGATTTTAAGGTATTGTGAAGTTCACCTTTATCCATTTCTCAACAGGGACTTTGCAGCAGGTAAACCTCACCGTACTCGGTACTGCGTATTAGGTAAAGGAATTCTGCAGCCCTAAACACGCTCTAAAGGTATTGATTTATACCCATTACCAAGAAGCTTGGGTTATCTGTCAATACCCAATAGTCTATTTGGTTGATTATTTCTACATCGTTGTTGAAAATAATCCAGTAGGGGTTGAAAAGGCAAATTACACCACATACGAGGCCTTGCTAAACTTGTTATTAATGTGAAATTTAGCCCTTGATTTTGACAACCTGAATTATCTTTTATGAAGTACATTCTGGCATTTATATTTCTTTTCTCAACGCTAATTGGTTTTACTCAAACCAATACTACATGGGACTTACAGCAATGTATAGCCTATGCCAAAGAGAATAACATTACGGTCAAGCAAGCTGCGCTAAACAGCAGCGTGGCGGCAGCCAATCTTGAACGGGCAGAAAACCAACGTTACCCTGACCTTACGGGTGGTGCCTCTATAGGCTTCACCAATGGTACGAGTATTGACCCCATTACCAGTGAATACGTCAATCAACAGATCAGCTCCTCCAACTTCAGCTTAAACTCTCAAGTCAGTTTGTATAGTGGGGGGCAATTGAAAACACAAATTTCACAAAACCAGTTGCTGCTTACGCAAAACGAGCTGTACAAAGCAGAAGCACAGAACGAGATTGTATTGAGTGTCACAGAGGCCTACTTGCAAATCCTCTACTTGAAAGAGAACATTGCCATTGCGGAATACAACCTGGCGACCTCTACGCAGCAGCTTGCCCAAGCCCAAGCCCGCTATGACCTGGGGGACCTCGCGGCGCAGGATGTCGCCGATCTCCGTGCCCAAAATGCTAATGATTCCTATCAACTCGTTGCTGCAACCAACTCCTTTAAGCAACAAGTATTGGTATTGAAACAACTCCTTGAACTAGAACCTCAAACCAATTTTGCTGTAGATACCACGAGTACGCTACTTGGAGTTGAATTGGTGCTCCCTGATCTTATTACCGTCTATCAAACAGCAAAATCACAGTTGCCACAAGTAAAAGCAGGAGAACTAGATGTACAAATCAGTCAGCTTGATTTAGCAATAGCAAAAGCAGGATACAAACCCACCTTATCCGCCAACGCAAGGCTATATACCGGCCAAACCAGCACTCGCGACATCAATTATTTTGAACAGTTGAACGGCAACTTTAATCAACAGATAGGGCTATCACTCAGTGTTCCAATTTTTGATCGCAAGCAGACTTCGACACAGGTGCAAACGGCACTCATTGGCATTCAAAAAGCCCAATTAGCCCAAAGCACCATTGATAAAACACTTTATCGCACGATAGAGACGGCCTGGCAAAGTGCATCATCTTCACTACTGGAAGCCAATGCGGCCCAAGTCGTATCAGAAGCTTCAAAAACTGCTTATGATCAAGCCCGGCAGCAATATGACTTAGGTGACATCAGTGCTACTGATGTACTGATCAGTAAAAACAACTACATCAACGCAGAACAGCAGTATCTACAGGCAAGGTATTCCAGTATCCTGTACTACAACCTATTACAGTTTTACCTCGGTAATGAGCTCAAAATTTAACTTTAGCAGCATGACAAACAGACGAATAAAAAGCATAGGGTTAATCCTCCTTATTGGACTGGCCGCTGGAGGCTACCTCTTCTTTAACCAACAAGAGACAGCAGCTACTATTACGACAGAAACCGTCCTGGTTGGCAAAGGAGATATTGCTGAAACCATAACAGCAACGGGCACCGTAGAGCCCATTACTCAGATTGAGGTAGGCACCCAGGTATCTGGGGTGGTAGAAAAAGTGTATGTTGACTACAACTCGACCGTCAAAAAAGGGCAGCTTATCGCCGAATTAGACAAAACGAATTTGAGTGCTGCTGTAGCCGAGGCCAAAACGAATTTAGCAATCGCTCAAAATGAGTTGGATTACTTGCAAACGCTTGCTGATCGTAAGGAAGCTTTATTTAGCAACAACAATGGATCAAAGGCTGATTATGAGGAAGCCATGTACAAGCTAGAAGCGGCACAAGGCAACCTTTCGCAACGAAAAATTGAACTATCAAGAGCACAAACCAACCTGGGCTACGCCAACATTTACTCTCCTATTGCAGGGGTGGTCTTGTCTAAAGGTGTCAACGTAGGTCAAACAGTCGCTGCCAGTTTCAGTACACCTACGCTCTTTACGATAGCCCA
This sequence comes from Lewinella sp., assembly GCF_050633125.1. Taxonomy (NCBI): domain Bacteria; kingdom Pseudomonadati; phylum Bacteroidota; class Saprospiria; order Saprospirales; family Lewinellaceae; genus Lewinella; species Lewinella sp. Next base: position 11,103 of record NZ_JBOEFX010000080.1, on the reverse strand, counting down.
AGATTTGAGTAAAATGCAGGTAGAAGCCGATGTTGACGAGGCCGACGTGGGTAATGTTCAACCAGGGCAAAGGGTCGCATTTACCGTCGATGCCTTTACAGATGAAGTTTTTAATGGTATCGTTACTCAACTACGGCTGAACCCTACCGTTACATCCAATGTCGTCACTTATACGGTGGTCATTAAGGCCGACAACCCCGACCTCAAATTGCTACCGGGCCTCACTGCTACAGTGACTATTTATACTTATGAAAACAATGATGTTCTAACTCTTTCTGCGCGAGCAATCAATTTTGAACCCGATAAGGAATTACTAAAGCAATACCATGCTCAATTCCTTCCTTCTACTCCGGATGAAGGCCGTCCCAACCCGATGCCCGTTAATAGCCCACAACAACAAGCTGGGAATGAAAAAACAGTATGGGTAAAAAAAGGCAATCAACTGGTACCAATAACAATAACAGTTGGCCAAAGTGATGGCATCAAAGTCGAAGTATTATCAGGGTTAGAAGCCGGAGACGAAGTGGTAGCCAACCTAAAAGTGAGTGAAGTACCCGTAGTTGTGAGCAAGGACGGTAGCCCTAGCAGTCCATTTATGCCAACGCCTCCAGGAGGAAAGAGAAGATAGCCCTTGTTAGCGAATTAAAATAAACAGAACATGCAAAAGACGATCATCGATATTACCGACCTAAGTCGGGATTTTGTCCTCGGTGCCGAAGTGGTGAGGGCATTACGCGGCGTCTCGTTGACGATAAAGGAAGGTGAGTTTGTCTCTATCATGGGAACAAGTGGTTCTGGCAAATCCACCTTACTAAACATCCTCGGCTGCCTGGATCAAGCGAGTGCTGGCAGCTACAAAATAGACGGAGTGGTTGTCAAAAACCTTAACCGTAATGCCTTGGCAAAAATCAGGAACGAGAAAATTGGCTTCATCTTCCAGTCCTACAACTTGCTGGCACGCACCACCGCTATCGAAAATGTAGAACTTCCCTTGATGTACAACCCTCAAAGCAACAGTGTACAACGTAAACAGCGGGCTATTGATGCCTTGAATTTAGTAGGCTTAGCTGACCGATTGAAGCACACCCCCAACCAACTTTCAGGGGGCCAACAACAACGGGTGGCTATTGCTCGTGCCTTAGTTAATGATCCCGTTGTGATTCTCGCAGATGAAGCTACAGGTAACCTTGACACCAGAACCTCCTATGAAATCCTGGCGCTATTTCAAAAGCTCAACAAGGAGGGGAAGACCATCATTTTCGTTACCCACGAGCCCGACATTGCTACTTTCACTCAACGTACAATTGTTCTTAAAGACGGTCGCATCATCAAGGATCAAATCAATGATCAAGTTGCCAATGCGCAAAAAGCACTAGACCTTTTACCCAAAGAAGTAGACGCATGAGAATACTGAATCTCTTTAAAATCGCCTGGAAAGCTATCCTCCTAAACAAGGTGAGAGCATTCCTGACCATGCTGGGCATCATCATCGGTGTAGCCTCCGTTATTGCTATGCTTGCCATCGGCGAAGGTTCTAAGCAGAGTATTGAATCGTCCATTTCCAGTATGGGCGCTAACATGCTTACGATCCGGCCTGGAGCAGGCATGAGAGGAGGGGTGAGAATGGACCCCGCCGAAATGCAATCACTCACCTTGGAGGATGTTGATGCACTAAACACACAATCTTCCTTGATCACAAACGTATCCCCTGTTTGCCAAGGTAGCGGACAAGCAATCTTTGGCGCAAACAATAGCCCAACGACCATTTACGGGGTGAGCCCCGAATACTTAGATGTACGTGTTCTGGAAGTAAAAAGTGGAAGCGGGTTTACTGATGAAGCCGTAAAAAAAGCATCCAAAGTAGCGATCATAGGGCAAACCCTGGTCGATAATCTATTTACGGAAGGAGAAGACCCCGTTGGTCAAACCATTCGCTTTAATAGAATTCCGCTCAAGATTATCGGCGTACTCAGCGAAAAGGGGGAAAATACCTTTGGCCAAGATCAAGACGACCTTATCCTCTCTCCCTATACTGCTGTACAAAAAAGAATCCTGGCTATTGATCACCTCCAATCTATTGTGGCTTCATCAACCAGTGAAGATGATGCACCAGCAGCTGTGGAAGAGATCACTTCCATTTTGCGAACAACTCATGACATTCGTAACAATGAGGAAAATGACTTCAGTGTTTTCTCTCAGGAAGAGCTCATCTCTACCTTTAGTGCCACCAGCGAAATGTTGACCGTACTCTTGGTTGCGATTGCCGGCATCTCCCTCTTTGTTGGGGGTATCGGTATCATGAATATCATGTACGTATCAGTAAAGGAACGTACCCGCGAGATTGGTTTGCGTATGGCTGTAGGTGGTAGAGGAATAGATATCTTGCTTCAGTTTTTGATCGAGTCTATTTTTCTCAGCATTACCGGAGGGTTCATTGGCGTGCTATTAGGAATAGGCACCACTCAATTAGTCTCTAATCTACTGAACTGGCCCGTAAGTGTTACGATTTCCTCTATTCTGGTTTCCTTTACCGTCTGTGCATTTACAGGTATCTTCTTTGGTTGGTATCCTGCTAAAAAAGCTGCTGCGATGGACCCTATTACAGCTTTACGGTATGAATAAAAATACAACGCTTTGTTTTACACTTTGACATACATCAATGCTTCCCGTGCAAAGTTCTCCAATTTCTCCCATGTTTCTCTTTATTTAGCATAAGCCCCCGAGGAGTAGGTCAATTCATAGCTATGTGTATAGATCTCAAAAACAATCCCGAAAGGATCTTCCACGTAGCACATTTTAAAAGGCTTGTCATTTGGGTAATATTCCCTGACAGGCATTCTTTGCTTCCCCCCATAAGCTACAATCTTATCAATTAACTCCTCTATATTTGGGTCTTGCACGCAGAAGTGAAAAAGGCCCGTATTGAAAGGATTAAATTCAGGCGCTTCTTTAATTCCGTTAGGGAACGAAAATAACTCCACACCAATACCGTCCGAGGTCGCGAGGTGTGCAATTTCAAATTCTTCCCAATTCTCGCCAAAAACGTCAATACACATTTGCCCTATAGCCGTGTCTTTTTCTTTTTTCACAGTCGATGGCTCCATAATAACATACCACCCCATTACTTCTGAATAGAACTTTACTGCTTCTTTTATACGAGGGACCGTAATTCCAATGTGTGAAAAAGATTTCGGATAATTCTTATTTGTTGTCATCTACAATAATTTAGAATGTAAAAATAAGCTATATTGCTACCAATGACAATAACTTACCAAAAAGTTACATAGTTACCAAAAAGAGTTAATTACTGACAATCAACAACTTAAACAACAATTTTTGAATAAAAACATCACTTGTTCATTAAATTACACCATGAGCCTAATAGGTACTAAATGGAAGCCTCTGATATTATTCCATCTACTAGAAGGCCCTCTACGGTCTGGAGTCTTACAGAAAAAAGTTCCCGCAATTTCTAATAAAATGTTCACGAAATCAGTGAGAGAATTAGAAAAAGACGGGCTCATTTCTAGAAAAATTTTCCCCGTTGTTCCTCCTAAGGTAGAGTATAAACTAAGTGCGAGAGGAAAGTCTCTAGAGCATATTTTAAGGAGTATGGATAGATGGGGCTTAGAAGATCTATCTGAAATCAAGTAATCCTCGTGGATATCACAGTAGTGTTCATTTCCAACGTCTGCCCATCATTCGCATGCTGAAAATGAATGATTAACAATCTCTCCTCTTCACACCTAAGGGGCACGAAGTAGCTCGCATCGCTCTACTCCTCCCTTGCATCAAGACTCAACTGGAAGTTCAAGATGAGGGTATTCGCTTGACCTATTCTGAAAAGAGTTGATTTTTGGATTTTGGATTACACCATCTTGTATTTCAATAGCGCGCCGGATGGTTTCACTTTCTTGCCATTTTTCGCCTCCCCCCATGATGATTGGCAAGTAAGGTGTCAGGCTATTAGATATTTCCCAAGTGGCAGCGTTCCAGAGGTAGGAAGGTGTATGGTCTACTGCATAATAAAACACTTTGCCGGCCTTAAACATCGGCACCTCAAAATCGGTGGGTTTAGCAAATGAAAAGCCCATTCCTTCGTCGCAGCTGATATCCACAATTACACAACCTGGCTTGAGGCGATCATTTTGATCTTCGGGTACCAGCATCACGGGGTTGTCGGTATCCTGTAGCATACCATTTACGATGATATCTGCATCAACCAATTCTTCCACAAAGGGGCGGGATTCATGTTCTGGATGTAGGGTCATCAGGCTCCCCTCCTCATTTTGATCAAACTGAAGATAGTTGACACCGGCCATTTGGTCGGCAACAAGGAAATAATGCCGTTGAGTAAACACAGTAATCTCTTGAACCCCTCGGGCCTGCAATGCACGTATAGCTCCTCTACTTACTGAACCGAAACTAATCACAACGGCTTTTCTATTCGGGCCGTAGTTTCCATCGATCCCCATCAGATTCATTGCATGGTGCACACCGGCGTACCCTGCTATTTCATTGTTATTTTGAAAGATGTGCATTTGCCAATCTCCATGGGCCGACCAGCGGTGCATCGCCTCCCATGCAATAAGGGTCAACTTTCGGTCAATAGCTGTTTGTGTAATCCTTCTTTGCTGTACACAATGTGGCCACCCCCAGTGGATGGTGCCATCTTTCATATCATCAAAATCGCCTTGTACGGGTTTAGCCAATAAAGCGACTTCACAATGCTGGAAAAGCTCAGACCTAGTAAGCACACCACCACTCACCTTGGCAAGTTCGACATCGCTCATTCCGAATGGCAAGCCATATCCTTCTTCAAAAAGCAGGTGATCCCTGATCTCCTCGTCTATCCAGCCCAATTGATCAGGGTGGATGGGCACTCGTTTTTCTTGCTTTTTTCTAGAAGTTCCGAAAACACCGACAGTAAGTAGACTCATTAATTTTTTGTTTTTGGGTTAGTTTATGTTCAACATGCGCTTACCCAATTAGGAAGTGGCTTAAGATAAGAAAAAGAGCTTGTTCGTAAATTTTGCGAACAAGCTCTCGTACTTCCTGGTCCTCAATAAGGAATTGATGCTAAAATATGTTCAATTGCCTTTAATCGGGCACTGGGCTTTTTATTGGCATCAATGATCGTCCAAGGGGCGTGTTTGGTATTGGTTACCTCAAACATTTTCTCTTTGTAGGAGGTATATTCATTCCACAACGCTTGGGCTTTTTCATCAACAGAAGACATCTTCCATCGCTTCAAAGGACTATTCTTGATGTCTCTAAAGCGTTTTGCTTGCTCCTTCTTTGATATTGAAAAGTAAAATTTGATCAGGTAGGTGTCAGACTGGATGAGCATTTCCTCGAAGCTGTTGACCTGAGACATGAAGATTTCATATTCTCTGTCTGTACAAAAGTTATTTACGGGCTCTACCACTGCTCGATTATACCAGCTCCTATCAAAGAAAACTATTTCCCCAGGTTTTGGCAACTGATTGATATACCGTTGAAAAAACCATTGATTTCTTTCGTCGCTAGTAGGAATATTTAAAGCAACGATTTTAAAATGCCTGGGGTTGATATATTCCGTAATCCGCCGTATTGCTCCGCCTTTTCCCGCAGCGTCTCTTCCTTCAAAGAGAATAACAACTTTCTTATTTTCCTTTATTACCCAATTCTGAAGCTTTATCAATTCCTCTTGATTCTTCTTTAGGTCATGGATATATTTCACCTCTTCCAAAACTTTGGGGATACTAACTTTCTTGTTTTTTAAAAGTGTATGTAAACCTACTTTAGAATTAAGGAGCGTAAGTTCTTCTTTTGTTAAATTCATCTTGCTTCTTTTGATCCTCTGGTGTGTCCTTTTGTGTTTAGAATTCATCGTGAACCACAAAAAAACGTCAGAGTAGGTTCTTTTTAAATATCGATTTGAATAGCACTTCTATGATACCTCATGATCACATTGGGATCGGGTAAAAGCGGTATTTTAGACTCCCCTTTTCCTTCATAATCAAACTGTGACAACACATACCTCATACTTTCCAGCCTTGCCTGCTTTTTGTCATTCGTTTTTACGATGATCCATGGGCTAAAATTAGTATGCGTTTTGCTAAACATCTGTTCTTTGAAGTGCGTGTATTTGTCCCACAGCTCTTGCCCTTTCACATCTACCGGACTAAATTTCCATTGCTTCAAGGGGTTACTCAATCGAGCATCGAACCTCTTTTTTTGTTCATCTTTAGAAATAGAGAACCAGAACTTGATGATTTTCAAGTTATCTTCATAAAGCAAGTGCTCAAATTCAGGTACTTGCATAATAAACTGTTCATATTGTTCTGGGGTACAGAAATCCATAACCGGCTCTACAACGGCTCGGTTGTACCAGCTTCTGTCGAAAAACACAATCTCACCAGGATTAGGCAACGCTTTTATGTACCGCCGAAAGTACCATTGCCCTCTTTCAACCTCTGTTGGTTTCGTCAATGCTACTACTCTTGATGTTCGGGGATTCAAGTGCTCCTTAAATCGTTTTATGGAGCCTCCTTTTCCCGCAGCATCTCTACCTTCAAATATTACGGCAACCCTCATTCCCTTCTGTGCGATCCATTTCTGAAGGTTGACAAATTCTGCTTGCAGCATTACAAGCTCTGCTTCATATTGTAATTTGTTCAGTGTTTTAGCAATTGAAATATCATTCTTTTCTGCTATCTCAATTAAGTCATCCCTCGTTTTTACTTTTTTCAAATGCTCTGCAGTAAAATCCATTGTATAAAGTCGGTTTTATTAAAAAATATCCTCCACCTGCTTATTGTCAGTTTGTCATTGACGACACAGGCCCCACGAGTGAAGACTTGTTAAGAACACAAAGCCCATTTCTATTGGTTTCCGTAATGGTTCTTGACGTATACAAAGCAAATAAAACCTGTAGGTATCCCTAGTGACTATCGTCATGTAGGTAGATGACTATCGTCAATTTAATGCAGGTGACAACACTGATATCGGCAAGCTCTTGTTCGCTTTATTTCTCTGGGATAGAAACGTTCTGCAACAATAGCAATCCATCAAAGTGTTTAGACAGGTTCACCGAATTAGAATTACTCAGATCAACAAACGTATCATTGGTTACTATTTTCTGATATAGCCACTCGGCTCCAATTGTTAGCTGTTTGGGAATATGCAAGTAGCTAACCTCAACATTCAATGCCTCAATGATATGTTTTATATCCAACTGCTCTGCTGCTGCTGCTGCTGTCATCTTATTTTCATCGCCGTAGTTTCCTAAATAACTTCCTGATTTTGCATAGACGCCTATGCTATACATTTGGTTGGGGTACTTTCGAAGTAAGAATTCGCCCATTACTTCTTCCTTTCCATTATGTTTAGAAATATGAAAATTATGCCCAATCACGATGATTTTTTGGTTGGGGTAAATGTTTTCTGCCAGCCAAATCACATTTTCAGCCATTAATGAATCTCTAGCCGCCCATCTTTTGTTCCAGTCGTTCCCTTCCTTAAAGTCGAGCATATAGGTCAGGAACCTTATTCGGTTTTGAACCGTTTTCAATGCCAGCAAAAATTTCTTGACAGAGGTCATTGCTTCAACCTCAAGGAGAGCAGCATAAAGTTGGTCGTAATCAGCTATTAATTCGTTGGCCTTTAAGCGTATTGAATCATGGTAGCTTACTCTCCTATTGGAAAGCAATGATTTCAATTGTCCAAATCTATCTTCGAGACTATAGAATAGGATAGTGTCAATATTGGAAGTTTCTGCAATCCCATCAAGAGTACGCTCAAATGACCTTCCGCTTCTTTGGACATCAAACCCTGCCATAGAGAGCTTCCTTTCTTTGATGAGTTCCATCAGCTGTTCGAACTCTTTGGTTCTCCATCCGCCTAGCAGGCCATAGGTCATCTGTTTTGGAGAAAGTATGTCTTTGTTAAAATCGGGGTCTATGAGTTCACCAATGCCAGATTCAAACAGCAGTACATCGAAGCTGCAACTGTCATTTAAGTATGCTATCAGTTTATTTCGCAATAGAAATACTTCTCTGGAACCATGATTAAACTCTCCGATGAGCACAAATCTTTTATCCGCAATTTCAGCCTTGATTTGCTCAAACCCATCAAGCAACTCACTACCCGACAAATCGACGGAGTATTGATCTAAAAACGCACGTTGATCAGTCGAAAGGACCTGCCCATTGATATTGCTGCTTACCAGGATTAATAATATGGCGATCAGTTTTAGGGGTAGGGTCATGGTTTTGGGGGTTGTTTGTGCTACTTATTTACAATATCTCTCAAATATACTTATTTGACCTTCGAGCCTATCGTCGCCTCGCTTTTTCAATCCTTCTAATGCATCTCTAAAATAAATGCAACCAATCTCGACTTCATTATGTAATCTAATTAAAACAATGCCTTTATACATTAACAAATCAGGGTCGTTATGCTCTAACTCTAGACCTGAATCTATATCTATCATTGCTTTCGCCCCTTCGTTTCCCACCATATAGATAAACGCTCTATTCTTGTATGCCCATAATATTTCCTCATTCAATTCGATGGCCTTACTAGCATTACTGAATGCCTTTTCATAATCACCTGCATTACAATACACTGTACTTAAATTAGCGTAAGCATATGCTTTATCCTCATCGCTAACCTCCATTTTCATTACATGAAATAATTCTTCAAGTGCCCAATCCCATTTTTTCATTCCTATATATGCTGCACTCTTGTTTATATATGCGGGAGGATAATTTGAGTTCAATTCAATTGCTCTATCGCAGAGCATGATAGCTTTATTAAAATCTCCTATTTTATGATACAACAATCCTTTATCTGAATAATACATCGGTTCATAAGGATCTAAATCAATTGCTTTATCATAAAACTTAACGGCATTATCATAATCCCTCAGTCGGAAATAAGCCTTTGCAACAAAGGCCAATCCTTTAGGGCTATCCTCATATTCTTCAGGAGCAGCATTATATAGGTCTATTATTTCTTCATAATGCCTTGCTTCAAATAAGTTTTCAATGTAAGTAGATTGATCTGTACAAGCACTTACCATTAAATAGAACAGCAAAAACATTATTGACCTCAGCATACTTATATCAAGTAGGAGTTTTTTTTGAGAGTTGGGGTATTTTAGATCACTTGAAATCACTCAATCACTATTCTTTTATTAAGTCCCACTTCAATGATTTTGCGCAAAGTTTTATAGCCTATATCTGATCTACTGTTTTCAATCTTACTAATATAGGATTTTGATGTACCTACCTTCTGAGCAAGTTCCTCTTGGGTTATACCAGCTGATATTCTTGCTTTTTTCAATTCTCGCCCTAGCTGGTATGCACTGTCTCTTTCTTTATCTATTTCACTATTTTCATATAATACAATCGGGTCCAAATCCAGCTCCACTTCAAATTCCATACCATTTGAAAGACGGCTTACTTTTTTTATATCAGGCCAAGTAAGTGTCGCGTTTTTAATGATTACATTTTTCACTTTATCTTCATCGTAAAGGTTTCTCAAAATGCTATCTGACTTTAGCTCTTTGCTATCTAAAAATTTTGCAATATCAATGACTCTATACTCACCGTTACTGAATACGCAGTATATTTCAAAGCCTTTAACTTCGTTAATTTTGAGAAGGTGAATTATATTTTTCATAAATATCCTGTTGTATTTTAATCATTTAGATCATTCCAGATTTCCATCAATATTTCTTTATTTTCATTTGCCCAACTCAATATTTCCTTCTTCTTATTCCTAGGCAAATCACCTTCTAATATTTCGGTAGTCTCGATGTTAATAATAGCCTTATACTCTGCTATAGCGGTATGAAAATGTGGTGGTGCATGATCTTGAAAAAACAGTTGGATTTTAACCCCATTAATAGTGAAAAATGTCGGCATGTAGTTATCTAATTAGATAACAAAAATACCGTAAGTATAGTTCATATACAAGTCAATCTCCAGTCTATTGGATATTTTCCTAGAAAGAACAAGATCATATCCCCCCTACAAAATCTAGAAAGACCTTCTTATGAAGTTCAAGATCCAAGTTAGGCGAAATGGCTACGCGGGCGATATAATCCTTGTCGCCTTCTTTGGTTGTTCCTTGGGTAGAGGTAGCAGGAATGGTCCAGTAGCATCCTTTTAGCTGGCCATAGCTTACGCAGTACTTGCTTTCGTGAGGGATTTCGTTAATCATCAAATTGATCAACTTTAGATTCAAAGCTCTTTTGTAGGCTTCTTTTTCTTCCTCCGTATTCCCTTTTGTGGGTAGGTCTAAGGAAAAAACGGATGGTGTAAATCCTTCTTTTGCCAATTCTTCTGAAACAAAATTGATCTTCGCTGTTGGCAAAGCTTCCTTGATGAAGTTTACAAATTCACGCGTATTTTCATAAGCAGCTCGTATCCTTTGATTCATGGACGGCAACTGCTGCGCTAATATTTCAATCTGAAGGTCGGTGGCCTCATTATCGCAAAGCCTTAGATGCTGGTCTATCTTTTCCATCAGGGCTTTGCCCTTTTTATTTGCGACACAGTAGCCAGCGGTACACTTGCCTCCACTTGGAAATTTCGATCCACTCACGTAGGAAATAGTCCTGATCGTTGAGAATCTTCCATCTTCTCTTAAAAATTGTACGTTGGGGCAAAACGTTTGATCTAGAATAAAAACCGGATCAATAGCTACTTCACCACTTTGGGTTTTACGAACAGCACTTAAAACATCCCTTAACTTTATAAGATCCGGAACTTCAACCCTGGGGTTTGTAGGGATTTCCGCAATGATATAAGGGACTGCATCGTCATGAGCTACCTGGTTTAAAACAATGTCGATGCTTTGTACCATATCATGATCCCCATCAACGGGTAAATCCAACACTTCTACATTATCAATACAAGCAGCAACTCGCCTTGCTTGGTCATTAGTTCCACCATAACAGTTGGGTGGAACAATAATCTTGATGGCCTTCCCCTGATGTTTTTCCAGAGCATCATGCACCAAGCCCATCATAATCGCATACTGGATCGATAGCCCGCTAGACCCCACTAATGGCGCTGTCTTGACACCTGTAATCTCTTTAATGGAAGCTAA
>NZ_JBOEFX010000079.1:0-70792 GCF_050633125.1 Lewinella sp. | reverse complement strand
GGTACAACGCACAGTACCGATTGTATGACGATCTACGGCGTCAATGTCTGGGTAGATCACTGCTGGCTATGGGCTGGCGCTGATGGACTGTTGGATGTGCGTAGTGGCAATGGTAAGATCGCAGATTATATCACCGTTTCTAATACCAAATTCAGCGACCACAACAAAGTGACGCTGATCGGTAGCAGCAATGATGATATCGAATGCCGTGATCACCTGCGGGTGACTTTCCACCATTGCTGGTATGACGGAACAGTAGATAAAGGCCTAAATCAGAGAAACCCACGTGTGCGTTTTGGAGATGTTCATATCTTCAATAATTACTACGAAGAGATTGACTCCTATTGTGCTGCTGCACGCTTCGAGTCAGATGTGGTGGTTGAAAGTACTTACTTCCGCAACTCAAAGGATCCTCATGAAATTGAAGACCAAGGGTTGGGATTGGAAGATGCTGATTTGGTAGCTATCAATAACCTTTATGAGTATTGCACCGGGAATCAAATCTCTGAAGGAGAAGCCTTTACTCCTGGTGATTTTTATGCTTACGAACCTACCCCCACATGGGATGTGCCCGCACTGGTGATGAACGAAGCTGGCCCTTTCAATCCAGAGAACAATATATCTCCTGTAGCAGTAGATGACATTATCCTTTACGGAGGTCTGTCTGGTGCGCTTACCATTTCTGCTACGGACAACGATCTGGACGAAGACAATGGTGACTTACGCATCGCCCAATTGGCCAATGACCCTCCCGGCTCAGCGACAATCAGGTTCAATAATATTTACTATTTCCCTCCGGCCAATGCCTCGGGCATAGACACTATCCTCTATTTACTGGTAGACACTCAAGGCGGTGTGGATACAGGGAGGATCATTATTGATTACGAAACCGTCAACGCCGCGGATGACCTGGGAATTCAGGATCAAGCCTTACGGATTTATCCAAACCCCGCTCGGGATCAGACCATCTTGCAATGGGATGCCTTGCCAGAGCAAGCCTTTACACTAAAAGTTTATGACAGCCTCGGACGCATAATGCTTGTTGAAAACGAATTGCGTCTAAGCTCCCCCCAATACTTGTTGGATACCCAACAATGGCCCTCAGGTACTTACTTGGTGAGTATGCAGGTAGGGACAGCTACTTATACCCAGAAATTGAATGTAAACAGGTAAGATTTCCTTTTCCATTTTTCTTAACTGCCTGTTTTGAGTCACTCAAACCAAGCCCTAAATTTCTATGCCTTTATGCAACAGAAACTATTACTCTTATGCAGTAGTTTGCTACTTCTTTTTAGCCACCTGGGGCAAGCCCAGATAACAAACGCTACTCTTTACGATTTTCGGGATGGAGCCATCATTGGTGCGGCAGAAAGCCCAGATGGACTAGTTACACTAGCGGGCGTTTACAGCCACCACGGTACGCAATATGGCTTGAATATGAAAGTGGACGGAGAGATTGGTGTCAGTGTAGCTGGCAGTAGCACCCTCCGCTTTTTAGGATCACAATATTCCGGCCTCAATATGGTAGGAACAGCTGCCGAAAGCGGCGATCTGGGTACCCACAATACCATGGTTGCTAATGATTTGAGCGACACCTATGATTTTGTGTATACTGGCGATGCCGCAGCCCTGAATTTCTTGTTGACTGCGGGTTCTGGCAACGATCTTTACTTACCAACATTGGAAGTAATTCCAGCACAGTCGGGTATTGAATTCGCAACAGCTGAAGAAAATATTATTTACTACTACGATTTCCGAGACGGCAGTATTATTCCAATCTCAACAACGGGAACGGAGGATGTCCACCTTGGGCTGGTCGATGTTTTGGTAGGGCCCAGTAATGCTTATGGATACAATGGTGCACAGCACGGCTCCATCCTCAAGGAGGGTAATCAAATTGTACTTCAAGTAGCGGGCAACACCACCATCCGCGTTGGTGGTAGTATTTATTCCAACGGCACAATCGCGGTTTCCAGCCCTGATGGTGCTTTCGATGTTAGCAGCCAAGCTGCCGCAACAGTAGGCAATTTTGGTAATGACGGCTCTACTGTAGACTTCCTTTACGTAGGCGATGCAGGTACTGTGACCTTGGATTTTACCGGGACTAACTATGTCCCTTATATTGAAACAGTGCCGGTGCCTTACGAGGTGACGCTCACTCCTTTTGTACAAAAGTCAGGTACCATCACCGTCAATGATGTTGTCATCAACTTGGAAACAGGCGAAGACGCAACCAGTAATGCAACCGTTGCTGTCAGTGAAGGGCTAATCATTAGTGCAACGCCTACGGAAGCTACAATATCTATTGATCTGGCAGGCGAAGAGCTTGCCTTCTACTTACCTACCTTTTCTACCAGTATTGATACGGTTATCTCAACGGGAGATTCTTTGCTGGTAACCTTTACGGACGCAGATACCGACCCTGTCGGGTTCTTGATCAAAGTAAGTGATAGCAGCCTCACCCCGGAAGCGGAACCAGGCGTAACCTATACCTACAATTTTGCCGATGGTTCGGAAATGCCTCAAGTCAGTTATCAGGCGCTTCGTTATCAAACCTATATTTCACATGATGGTCTGTTGACTATCAATAGCAATACAGAAGAAGAAGCCCAGCAGTTTGGTTACCATGATTCCAGCCACGGTGGAGTATTCTTTTCGGGCAATAGCTTTGACATGATCGTGGCGGGAGATGCTATCATCACTTTTATTGTCGATACTTATGGTTCTGCCGTTGATGCCGAGCTTGAATTCACGGATGCCGGAGGTAGTGTATTGGGCGCTATTGCTGGCCAAAATATCGGTGGCGATGATGGTTTGCCTGTAAGTTTCGCTTATACCGGCCCTGCCGGACTAGTGACAGCTACATTACTTAGTGAGGGCTTTCCAACGGCAGAAATTTACCTTCATGGACTGAATATTGAAAACGCTGCCGAGGTAGTAACCTCCAATGGCAAGACAGATGTTTGGGACTTTGGTGCCGAACAACTCGATACCATGCTTTACAACAATCAACTGGATGAAATGCTGATCAATGATTGGTACGATCCTGCAATTACAGTAGGCAGTGCGGGCAATACGCTTCCAAACTTCAACGCAGGCGCATTGTCCTGGTTTGGGGGTGGAAATGATCGTTTGCGAACAGTTAATACCAATCTTACCCGTTACGACGAAAATATCAGCGATGCTGGTGGCCACACAGGCCGGATATACGTAAACTCTGGCGGTAATGCTGGCCGCTATCTGAGCCTGACCCTCAGTGAAGACGATGAGGTTACCATTATCTCCAAAACTGATGCTGGTGGTACTATCAACTTTGAGTATGTTGCTGATCCGGAAGCACAAACTGATATAGTGCCTATTTCTAGTGATCTGACAGAGTTAAACTTTGTTGCCAAAGCAGCAGGTACTTACCATGTTTTCGATACCCAAGGCAAACCCAGTTATTATCGTGTGAGCAGAAAAGACGCGACCTATATAGACTTCACTGGAGCTATAGATGTGAGCCAGGCTGCTGGTATTCCTACTGATTATACTATCGTGTTTACCAACGAGGCAGGAAAAGTATGGACAACTTCTGTTACCGATGGTGCTTATGAAATGACGCTTCCAGCAACTTATACTTATGAGTTGAGTCTATCCGGGGCCAATGGCTATATTATCGATAATGGCACCTCCCTTGAAGTGTCGGAAACGACGACGGTACATGATATTACAATTGTTGGTGTGAATCTTTATACGGTATCCGGTTCCATTATGGGGCTTGATGGCGAAATAGCCAACCTCGTTTTGAATTATGAAGCTGACCCAGGTGCAGGCGCTATTTTTGTGCCAGCGCCGATCATTGATGCGGGTGCTGCTACTTATTCGGTCGAACTAGAGCCTAATATCCTGTACACGATTGTAGCAGAAGGCATCAACGATTACGAACTAATGGTTGATACCATAATTGTTGAAGGAGCAGTTACCGATGCTGATCTGGAATTTGCCGCAAAACCGGTGTATAATGTGACCATTGATGCCCAAAACTTGACAGCAGAGCAATTGGCTGACTTGAGCCTTAGCTTCAGCAATCTTTACGAGGAAGGATATGTGTATGACTACCCTTCAGTTAGTGGAATCAGCTTACGTGATGGAACTTACACCATCACGACAGGAGGGGTAGATGCTTACCCTGTGGAATTAGGTTTAACTTCGAATTTGATGGTAGCTCAAAGTGATGTTACGAAAGTTCTCACTTTTGGTCCCGTAACCAACTGGCCATTCAACGACCGGGAGATTGTCAACGGAGACCCTACTTACAAAGGGCTACTCTTTACGGGTACGGTTTACAACTCACCGAACCAGGGGCACCTTGCTGCCAACCCTGGTGCTACCATTCAAGTGCCTGCTAATCCGGGCGAAACGGTTACTGTTCAGTACTACTATACCGCAGATTTTTCGCTGGATGGCGGTGCTGCAATTACAACCAATAGCCAAAGTACCAGCATTTTTGAACAAACCGATTATGTTTACCCTGGTGTCGAACCTGGTTACGTGACCATTACTGTTGGAAGTGGTGCAGGTACGACTTACTTTACCAATATTTCAGTAGAGCAGACTTTGCCCTATAGCGCTGTCATCACCGTTGGTGTGGACAAGGATTACCAAATTATCAATGAGGCGCTCGCCGCTATCCGTCGTATGGATCGCAATGACGAAGACCGCGTAACGATCTTGGTAGATCCAGGTAATTATGAGGAAATGCTCGTCATTGATGAGCCCAACATCACCCTGGAAAATGCTGCGGCACTGCCCAATATTGATCTACTCAACCAGGGCGTGGATATAGCAGAAGGTGCCGTAAGAGTAACGGCCTACTACGGTCATGGTTACGATTATTACAGCATGGGCAACGATCAGAAGTGGAATGCAGATGTGCTGAATGTGAACCAAGCGAACGGCTATCTTTCTTACGAGAACGCCGGTGCTGGCACAACAAATGGCTCTTACTGGAATGCCACGGTAGTGGTGACAGCGGAAGGTTTCATAGCTGATCATATCATCTTTGAAAATTCTTTCAATCAGTATATTTCCCAAAAGGAATCGCAGGACATCGTCGTTATGTGGACTTCTGGCAGCCGCGGCGAACGCCCTACGGATTACGGCAATACCGATGTACAAGACCGCAGCTTTGTAGAAAGAGGTGCAGCTATTGCTGTGGTCAATAATACCGATAAGGTGGTCTTGAATAAATGCCGCGTAGTTGGCCGCCAGGATTCCTTCTATGGGGGGAGTGGTTCGCGAGTTGTGGTATACAAAGGCTCCATGATGGGTGCGGTAGATTACCTCTTTGGCGGTATGACTGCCGTATTCTACAAGACCGAACTAACGATGAATACCAGCGATGTGGGTAGTGATCAGGCATACATTACTGCTGCTCAGCAAGGTGGTGGTCGGGGTTATTTGATGTACGAATGTACCGTCAACTCAGCCCTGCCTGGAACAGAGTCAGCTTCTATGACACGCTCTAAGCCGGGCTATTTTGGACGCCCTTGGCAAGCCACAACGAGTGAAGTTGTTTTTTATAATACGATCATCGAAACCTCTGATTATCCTGGCTATGAAGGACAGTCCCTTATCTTTCCATTAGGTTGGCAAAATACGCTGGGTGGAGAGTCGGCAGGTATGTACGAAATCGGTACCGTCGAGAATTCAGGAGCAGACAACAGTCCCTTTAGAGCTTCTTGGTCAACACTGTTGACCCAGCCTCAGCTGTTGGATGGTACGGATATTACGACCTTCAATTTTACCAAAGGTAATGACGGTTGGGATCCATTACCGATGCTTATTGAAGAAGATGTGGTTGGCGTAAACCCACTGGTGCCTACTACGGCAGTGAAAGTGCATGCTTACGAAAACCGCGTTTATGTTTCAGCAGTAACGGACAGCACGCTTATCCGGGTCTACGGCCTGAATGGTGTGCTTTACAAGGTTTTCGAAACCGCTTCTGATGTAAGCTTTACCCTGCCCGGTGGTTTTTGGGTGGTTGCAGTTGATGCCCCTGACGGGCAGAAAGCGGTGAAGGTAATTACGCATTAATTGCCCCTTTTAATAACGGTGTTTTGTCTTTGACGAAATGCTGGTATGAACCACTTTTAATTCCCCTCCCAAAATGGGAGGGGAATCTAAATCAGTAAAATTAGGAGACTATGAAAACCAATAAATTAATCCTGATCGTCGCCGTAATGGGCGCTTTGATGAGTACCGCTTTTTATACCCAGCAGGATTCAATTACCATCTATCTGGTAGGAGATTCTACGATGGCCAATAAGCCCGGTACACCAGAGGAGAACCCAGAAAGAGGCTGGGGGCAGTTGTTGCCTACTTTTTTTAAACCATCGGTGAAAATCGAAAATCATGCCGTCAATGGGCGGAGTAGCAAAAGTTTTATCACCGAAGGACGTTGGAAAGTAGTATTGGAAAAGTTACAATCAGGCGATTACGTTTTCATCCAATTTGGCCATAATGATCAGAAAACTGCTGATTCGTCCCGTTATACGAACCCCTGGACAGGATACCGCAGAAATCTTCAAAAATATGTAACGGAAACAAAGGCCAAAGGAGCCTATCCCGTTATTTTATCTTCTATTGTTCGCAGGAAATTCAATGAGCAAGGTACGCTTGTAGATACCCATGGGGCTTATCCTTTTGTAGCCCGCTCGGTTGCGGAGCAAATGGACGTTCCTTTTATCGATATGCAGTTACTGACAGAGGACTATGTTATTGCTCTGGGGCCAGATGAATCCAAGGGAACTTACCTATGGGTAGCCCCTGGTGAGTATGATAAATTTCCAGAAGGAAAACAGGATGACACCCATTTAAACTTAAAAGGAGCAACAGCCTACGCAGATTTAGTGATCTCGGCAATCAAAGCAATGAAAATGCCGCTGGAATCTCATTTGAAATAGCTTTTTCCCATAAAAAGTGAATTGCGGCTAGTATTATGGTAGATATTGAATGCTGAAACCTTAAAGAAAAATAGAATATTGTGGACAACTATTGATGGTAAACAACAACTATGCAAACTACGGACCAGGGTATTAAGCCTTTTCTTGACGATAATTTTTTGCTGGAAAATTCCACTGCGGAAATCCTCTATCATGAGTTTGCGGCCAAGCAACCGATTATCGATTACCACAATCATTTACCACCAGATGAGATTGCTGATGATAAAAAGTTTACAAACCTTACAGACGTTTGGCTGAAAGGTGACCACTATAAGTGGCGGGCGATGCGCACGATGGGTGTACCCGAAAAGTTTATTACTGGTGATGCCACTAATGAAGAGAAATTTCAGAAATGGGCTCAAACAGTACCGTTTACGATCAGAAACCCTCTCTTTCATTGGACTCACCTTGAATTGAAAGGGTATTTTGGCGTCACTGAACTCCTCAATTCAGCGAGCAGTCAGCGTATTTACGAGCAATGCAACGGGCTTTTGCAAACAGATGAGTACAGCACTCGCAACCTGTTGCGCAAGATGAACGTGAAAGTCGTTTGCTCTACGGATGATCCACTGGATGATTTACGCTACCACCAGCAGGTACGAGAAGAAGGGATGGACATCAAAATGTTACCAGCCTTCCGCCCGGACAAAGCTATCCTGATTCAGCAAGAACAGTTTCCTGCCTATATTGAAAAACTAGGTGGTGTTGCTGGTGCGGATATCAAATCCTTTACAGATTTATTGCAGGCGCTAAAAGACCGGATGCAATTTTTTCATGAGCAGGGTTGCCGATTGTCAGACCATGGCTTGGAGCAAATCTATGCGGAAGATTTTACGGAAAGTGAAGTCAATACCATCTTAACCAAGCGCCTAAATGGCGGAAGTATTTCCGACGAAGAGGCTCGAAAGTTTATGTCGGCTACGCTTTACCACCTTGGCTGCTTGTATGCCGAGCTGGGTTGGGTACAGCAATTCCACCTGGGAGCTTTACGCAACAATAGTAGTCGGATGTTGCGCCAGCTAGGCCCCGATACGGGTTTCGATAGTATTGGCGATTGGGAGCAGGCCAGTGCATTGGCTAAGTTTCTGAATCGTCTGGATACGGAAGATAAATTAGCGAAGACCATTCTTTATAACCTCAACCCTCGCGACAATGAAGTCATGAGTACCATGATTGGAAATTTCAATGATGGTTCTATCCGAGGCAAGATGCAGTTTGGATCAGCCTGGTGGTTTTTAGACCAAAAGGATGGGATGGAAAAACAGCTCAATGCCTTGTCGAATATGGGCTTGTTGAGCTGCTTTATAGGGATGCTGACGGATAGCAGAAGCTTTCTATCCTTCCCTCGGCACGAGTACTTCCGTCGTTTGCTTTGTAATCTCATCGGTCGTGATGTACACAACGGAGAGTTGCCCAATGACACCGAGTGGTTGGGTGGAATTGTATCGGATATCTGCTACCGCAATGCCAAGAATTATTTTGGTTATTAAAAACAACAAAAATTCAATCCAAAAAATTGATGAAGAAGATAGTTACTTTCGGTGAAATTATGCTGCGGCTTACACCTCCAGGATTCAAGCGTTTCAGCCAAGCCGGTGAGTTTGATGTTGTGTATGGTGGTGGAGAGAGCAATGTGGCTGTTTCTTTGGCCAACTACAATCTACCTACAGAGTTTGTTACCCGTGTTCCCGATAATGAAATTGGCGAATGTGCCCTCATGGAAATGCGTAAGCGCAATGTGGGTACCAGTCATGTGATTCAAGGTGGTGAGCGTCTGGGGATTTATTTCCTGGAAATGGGTGCAGTGAGCCGAGGAAGTAAGGTGGTGTATGATCGTGCCCACAGCGGCATGGCTACCATCGAAGCAGGAATGATCGATTGGGAAGAAGTCTTTAAAGATGCCGGTTGGTTCCACTGGACAGGCATCACTCCTGCACTTTCTCAAGGGGCGGCTGACGCTTGTCTAGAGGCTATCCAGGCCGCTAATAAAATGGGTGTAACCGTTTCTACCGACCTTAATTACCGCAAAAACCTCTGGAAATACGGCAAAAAGCCGGGCGAAGTAATGCCAGCTCTCGTGGAGGGGTGTGATATCATCCTCGGCAACGAAGAGGACGCCGAAAAGCACTTTGGCCTCCACCCTGAACACGTAGATGTAACCCAGGGCGATTCCGTAGATGCCAAAGCATACCTTTCTGTATTAAAGCAGCTAATGGAAATGTTTCCCCGCGCCAAAAAGGTGATTACGACCTTACGGGGAAGTATTAGTGCCTCCCACAATACTTGGGCCGGTGTGCTCTATGATGGCAAAACCCTCTTTGAATCACCCACCTACCAGATTACTCATATTGTGGATAGAGTAGGCGGAGGAGATAGCTTCATGGGCGGCTTGATCTACGGCTTGCTGACCTACCCCGACGATGACCAGCGGGCGCTGAACTTCGCGGTGGCAGCTTCCTGCCTAAAGCACACTATCTACGGGGATGCGAACCTGGCGACAATCAAAGAAGTAGAAACCCTCATGGGAGGCGATGCCAGTGGCCGAGTTTCCCGATAAGATTAAAGTTTTCATACATTTTGGTAATTAGTGAGTGGATGGGGACTGGTAATAGAAAATTACCACCCCCATTTTTCCCCAAAAGTACTCCAAGCTTTACCGAGTAGAAAATGGAACTTGGACTGCGATCGATTGGAATTGAAGTATCAATCGATTGCATCAAAGTCCTTAAAAAATAAAAACCAGTAATGGCAAGATTTACGAGAATAGAGGTGGCACAAAAAATGGCCGAGCAGGGTATGGTGCCTTTGTTTTATAACCAGGATATTGAACTTGGCAAGAAGGTATTGAGAGCCTGTTATGCAGGAGGAGCAAGGTTGTTAGAGTTTACGAATCGTGGTGATTATGCGCACGAAGCTTTTGCCGCACTCAACAAGTATTGTGAAGCAGAGCTTCCTGAGATGATCATGGGAGTAGGTTCCGTAACAGATGCCGGCACTACTAGTTTATACCTACAGTTAGGTGCCAATTTTGTAGTAACCCCGGTACTGCGCGAAGATATTGCTATTGCTTGTAACCGGCGCAAAGTACTATGGTCTCCGGGCTGTGGATCACTGACCGAAATCTGTCGTGCAGAGGAATTGGGCTGTGAAATTGTAAAGCTCTTCCCTGGTGGCACTTACGGTCCTGAATTTGTCAAAAATATCAAAGGACCCCAGCCGTGGACCAGTGTCATGCCTACGGGTGGTGTCTCTCCTACGGAAGATAACCTCAAGGGATGGTTTAATGCTGGTGTAACCTGTGTAGGAATGGGGGCGCAAATGATCTCGTCAGATATTCTCAAGGACGGCACTTTTGAGGTCTTGGAAAAACGAGTAGCTGACACTTTGGCCCTCATCAAGAAATTACGGCAATAAACGTCGTTAAAACCTGGTATTATGAAGTACAGATTGTTAGTCTTTTTTGCAATGTTGTTTTCCTTGTCGGCTTGTTCCGAACTTAGCGAAAGCAAAACGCTCAAGTTGGCTCATGGCCTTGATACACAGCATCCTGTCCACATTGCAATGGAGTTTATGGCTGAAAGCCTGGCAGAGAAATCTGGTGGCACCTTTCAACTGGAAATTTATCCTAGTGGCCAATTAGGTAGTGAGCGCCAGTGCCTGGAGTTACTTCAGATCGGTAGCTTGGGAATGACCAAGGTTTCGGCAGCGGTAATGGAAAATTTTGCACCCAATATCCAAGTGTTAAGCCTCCCTTACATCTTTCGTAGCCGTGAGCATAACTATCATGTGCTGGATAGCGAAGTAGGTAGGAAATTACTGATTCAGGGAGAGCAATTTTGGTTGCGTGGTTTGACCTACTTCGATGCCGGGCAGCGGTCTTTTTACAGTAAGGAACCTATTCGTACTCCTGCTGATCTGCAAAACAAAAAGGTCAGGGTTCAGGAAAGTGTTACAGCGATGAATCTGGTACGTTCATTGGGAGGTGCGCCAACACCCATTTCTTGGGGAGAGTTATATACTGCCTTGCAACAGGGGGTAGTGGATGGTGCCGAAAATAACCCTCCCAGTTTTTACACGTCCCGGCACTATGAAGTCTGTAAGTACTATACCCTCAATGAACATACCGCCGTGCCGGATATTCTGGTGATCGGTTCCGTCGCTTGGAATAGCCTGGACGAGCAGCAGCAGCAATGGCTCCAGGAAGCAGCCGACGAAGCCAAGGTCTACCAACGTAAACTATGGCAAGAAGCAGAAAGAGAAGCACTGGAAGCAGTAACGGCTGCCGGGGTTGAAATTATCAGACCTGATAAAACGCTCTTTTCTGAAATGACAAAATCCTTGTTTGATGCCTATAAAGATCAGCCGGAGAAATATCAGTTGATTAAGGAAATTCAAGCCGTACAGTAACAGAAGTAAGCCTAACCATGAGAAATATAATCAATACCTACCTGGGGTATATCCTCGTCTTTTTGATGGCCCTAATGACCCTCGATGTTTTGTGGGGGGTATTTACCCGCTATGCGATGGGTAGCCAGGCCGATTGGTCGGAAGAACTGGCTCGTTTTCTATTGATTTGGATTGGTATGCTGGGTGCAGCCTACGCCTCAGGGCAGCATAAACATTTAGCCATTGACTTGCTTTTTCCCAAGCTGAGTCCGGATAACCAACGCCGGCTCTCCGTTTTTATTAACCTTCTGATCACCGTATTTGCTTTTGCCGTGCTGGTGATCGGGGGCTTCCGCTTGATGTACATTACCCAGGTACTGGGGCAGTTGTCTGCTGCACTAAGGGTACCTATGTTTTTGGTGTACGCCGTTTTGCCGGTGAGTGGTTTGTTGGTGATGTATTTCAAAGTAAGCGATTTACAAAGCGCTTAGGAACTAAAAAACACACAGAAGCATGGAAGTCCTAATTCTTGTTCTATCCTTTATTATTCTCATCGCAATTGGCGTTCCGATTGCCTGGAGTATTGGTATCAGTAGTATCTGTACCATGTTGGTCAGTATTCCTACCATCTCTGCCTTTACGACGGTCGCACAGCGGATGGCTACAGGGCTAGATAGTTTTTCACTTTTAGCAATCCCGTTTTTTGTTCTCGCAGGGGAAATTATGAACCGAGGGGGGATTGCCCGAAGGTTGGTCGCTTTCGCAAAATCTTTGGTAGGCTCACTCCCCGGCGGCCTGGCGCACGTAAACATCGTAGCAGCTATGATGTTTGGTGCCATTGCGGGGTCGGCAGTAGCTGCTGTATCAGCACTGGGAAGTATGTTGGGCAAAGAAATGGAAGCCGAAGGCTACTCTAAGGAGTTTTCGGTAGCGGTAAACGTAACCGCAAGCACCACTGGATTGGTGATCCCTCCCAGTAATATCCTGATTGTTTATTCTCTGGCTAGTGGTGGAGTGTCGATAGCAGCTTTGTTTTTAGCGGGTTATGTGCCGGGAATTATCACAGGCTTGCTGTTAATGATTACGGCCGCAATCTGGTCCAAGTTTCGTAAGTTTCCTTCTGGAGAACGAACCAAGCTTTCAGTAGTTTTTCGCACGTTTATTGATGCTTTTCCCAGTTTATTACTGCTTGTGGTCGTCATTGGTGGTATTGTGGTAGGCATCTTTACGGCAACAGAAGCTTCGGCAGTGGCAGTTCTTTATTGTCTTATCCTCAGTTTTGCCTACAAGGAAGTGACGGTTAAAAACCTTCCCCAGATTTTTCTCAACTCGGTACTCACAACGGCCATTGTTTTATTGCTTATTGGTACTTCCATGAGTATGTCCTGGATCATGGCTTACGAAAATATTCCTCAGAATATTACCGAGTTCATGCTTTCTATTAGTAACAACAAGTTTGTGATTCTCTTTATCATCAATATGCTATTGCTGTTCGTAGGGGTTTTCATGGATATGACGCCAGCTGTATTGATTTTTACACCCATTTTCCTGCCTGTCGTAACAAACCTCGGCATGGATCCTACTCATTTTGGTATCGTAATGGTACTGAACCTTTGTATTGGTCTGTGTACACCACCCGTAGGGTCGGTGCTTTTCGTCGGTGTAGGCGTGGCTGGGACAACGATACAGAAAGTGATCAAACCCTTGTTGCCCTTGTTTATTGCCATGTTGATTTCCTTGATGTTGGTAACCTACATTCCAGAGCTTAGCCTTTGGTTGCCGCGCTTGTTTGGGTTTTAGCAGCAATTAACTTCGTTGATCGTTACTACGTTCCTCTAGGTTCGCACTTTGCAGAACAATTTGCGGCAGAGGTACGGAGACACGGTTCCGACCAATAAGTCGGGATTAGGGGATATCCAATAAAACCTCCGTGTCTCCGTACCTCCGCGGCAAAAAAGTCAAAGTTAGAACTGCTGGGGTTTTAGGGAGATCTAGAAGAGTAGAAAAATAATTTATGAAAAATACGGCACTAAAAGTTCATCCTTCAGACAATGTAATTGTTGCGTTGCGCGATTTTGCAGCAGGGGAGGAGGTGGTCTTTCAGGATCATCGTTTTCAATTACAGGAAGCAATCCCTACCAAGCACAAATTTGCAGAACGTGATTTTGCACAGGGTGATATTATTACGATGTATGGAGTTACGGTAGGTAAAGCTTTGCTCCCTATCCCACGGGGTGCGCGTATTACGACGACTAATTTGGCCCATGCTTCCAACGCTTACGAAGTAGGCAAGCGACAGACGGATTGGAATGCCCCCGATATTAGCAAATTTAAAGATCAAACCTTTCAGGGATACCTTCGTGCCGATGGTGCAGTAGGAACCCGTAACTATTGGCTGGTGATTCCCCTGGTTTTTTGCGAAAACCGCAATATAAAAGTGATCAGAGAAGCCATGCTTGAGTCTTTGGGCTACGCGACTGATCGGGATTTTTCTGTCGATATGGCGGGCCTCATCCAGCAATACCAAAATGGAGCAACTGCCGATACGATTCTCGCAACGGAGGTCATCAAAACCGGGAGCGACATTCAACGAAATCGACTTTTTCCTAATGTTGATGGTATTAAATTTCTGACTCATGAAGGTGGCTGTGGCGGTATTCGCCAAGATTCCGAAACCCTTTGTCGATTACTTGCTGGTTATATTACGCACCCCAATGTAGCAGGCGCTACCATCTTGAGTTTGGGTTGCCAAAACGCGCAGATAAGCTTACTGGAATCAGCGATTGCCGAGATCAAGCCTACTTTTGATAAACCACTTTACTTACTGGAGCAACAGGCGAGTAAGTCGGAGCGAGATTTCATTGCGCAGGCAGTTAAAAAGACATTTACTGGCCTCATGGAGGCGAATAAAACAACTCGTCAACCAGCAGGTTTGCACCATCTTTCCCTTGGGTTAGAGTGTGGTGGTTCTGATGGCTTTTCCGGCATTTCTGCCAACCCCGCGCTGGGGTATACTTCCGATTTGTTGGTGGCACTCAAAGCCAAAACCATCCTTTCTGAATTTCCTGAACTGAACGGCGTAGAACAAGAAATGATCAACCGTTGCCTGACGGAGGAAAGTGCCAAAAAGTTTGCCCATATCATGGCTACTTACGCCCAAAGAGCAGAAGAAGTAGGTTCTGGTTTTGATATGAACCCTTCCCCCGGAAACATCAAAGATGGACTCATCACCGACGCAATGAAGTCGGCGGGTGCCGCAAAAAAAGGCGGCACTTCCCCCGTAGTCGGTGTTTTGGATTATACAGAACAAGTCAGTGATCCTGGTTTGTACCTCCTGTGTACACCGGGAAATGATGTAGAAAGCACGACCGGTTTGGCCGGTTCTGGTGCTAACCTTATTGTATTTACCACTGGTCTTGGAACCCCCACCGGGAATCCTATTGCCCCAACGGTTAAAATGTCGAGTAATACAGCATTAGCCAACCGAATGGCCGATTTGATTGACATCAATGCTGGTACTGTTATCTCCGGCGAAGATACCATTGAAAGTAAAGGAGAAGAGTTGTTGGAACTATTGATCAAAGTCGCCAGCGGAGAAGTGTTGACGAAGGCCGAACGGCTCGGACAAGATGATTTTATTCCCTGGAAACGTGGCGTTTCCTTGTAATGATAGATGAAAAATGATGAAACTGAATCGTAATAATGCTAAGATAGATGCTGCCCCCACAGCTCGTATTCTCCAATTCGGAGGCGGGAATTTCCTGCGTGGCTTCGCCGATTGGATCGTTGATGTTTACAACCAAAAATCAGCTGACCCCATGGGGGTTTTGGTGGTAAAGCCTACTGAACGCGGCGACTACCAGGCCTGGCGCGAACAAGACGGTTTGTACCACGTACTGACCAAAGGCATCCGCGATGGCGAACTGATGGATGAAAAGCATTTGGTCAAATGTGTGGGAGAAATTATTCACCCCTACCACAATTGGCAAGGATTCCTCCGTAGTGCTGAAAACAGTAACCTGCGGTTTATTCTTTCCAATACGACCGAAACGGGAATTCGCTTTTCAGCAGAGGATCAATTTAGCGATGCGCCTCCTGCTGAGTTCCCTGCCAAGCTCACCCGGTGGTTGTACCATCGCTATGAGCATTTTGCGGGTGATCCGGCGATGGGTTGCGTGCTTATCCCTACCGAATTGTTGGTAGACAACGGAGAGGAATTAAAAAAGGCTATCCTACAATACGTCGATGCATGGAGCTTGGATGCAGGGTTTACCACTTGGCTAAATGAAGCCAATACTTTTTGCAATACCCTGGTTGACCGCATTGTCCCAGGCGTTGGCAAAGAAGAAATGACAGCAGCTTTAGCGCAAGCAGGTTTTGAGGACGAAATGATCACCCAGGGAGAACCTTACCATTTCTGGGGCATTGAAGCGCCGATGGCTGTCCGTGAAGAATGTCCCCTCGATAAAATCGGTCTGAATATCATTTATACCGACGACCTGACGCCCTATCGTACCAGTAAAGTTCGTATCCTCAATGGTGCGCATACTGCTATGGTGCCCGTTGGTTATTTGTATGGCATAACTACTGTTCGCGAAACCGTAGAGCATCCGATAATGGGCGCTTTTGTACAAAAGGTCATTTTTGAGGAAATCATGCCCACCTTGGACATGAAGGAAGAGGAATTGAAGAAGTTTGCCAAGGATGTACTCGACCGTTTCAAGAATCCTTTTATCCATCACCAGTTGATCAGTATTGCACTCAACAGTGTGTCCAAATTTAAGACTCGCTTGTTGCCTTCGCTGCTGGAATACTCCAAGCGAAAAGGAGCATTGCCTGAGGGGATTGTCCTTTCTCTGGCAGCTTTGATTCGTTTTTATAAAGGTTCTTTTGACGGAAAAACAATTCCGTTGAAAGACGAACCTTGGGCTACAAGCTTCTTGGCCGCCGCTTGGGAGCAATGTGACGGAAGTGAAGCCGCAATAGCTGTATTGGTACAGAAAGTCTTACAGTGGAAAGCGGCTTGGAGCGAAGACTTGTCGACTGTTCATGGCCTGCAAAAAATGCTGACAGACTACCTCTTGCAGATGGATCAAGAAGGAGGAATTACAAATATTGTAAAACGGGCCATCACATGAAAAAAACAACCTTGTTAAGTCTTCTGATCCTAGCACTTTTGAGCTTGCAAGCTCAAAAAGAGATAGCGCTTTACCCAGGGCCCATCCCGAATGCTCGCCCGGTGCCAGATCCCGAACAGGTAGTACAACGCGAAACAGGAGGCCGAGCCTATCTTGATACAGCTGTACCAACGCTTACAGTCTTCACACCGCCCCATCCAAATGGCAAGGCGGTGGTCATTTGCCCTGGCGGCGGTTACGTTAAAACGGCTTTTGATAAGGAAGGAATACTAGTGGCCCAGTCACTGTTGGAAGACAGCATCACTTCTTTTGTACTAAAATACCGAATCCCACAGGATTTGACCAATGTCGATAAATCGCTGGCACCGCTTCAGGATGCGCAACAAGCGATTCGGTACGTAAGAAAGAATGCACAGGCTTATCAGCTAGATCCCGCAAAAATAGGAATCATGGGCTTTTCCGCAGGTGGGCATTTGGCCGCTTCGGCAGCTACCCATTTTCAGAAGAATGCGGATTCAAATGAAACAGACACAACCGCTATTCGCCCGGATTTTGTGATGCTCATCTACCCGGTGATCAGCTTTAGCGATGAACTCACGCATCGCGGTTCACGAGAACATTTGTTGGGTGCCAATCCCACCACTGCGGAAATACTGCACTGGTCCAATGAAGAGCAAGTTGCAACAGATACACCACCGTCCTTTTTGGTTCATGCAGCAGATGATAAGGCCGTTCCTGTAGGCAATAGCCTGGCTTATTATCAAGCTTGCATAGCACATGATGTGCCAGTAGAAATGCACTTGTATCCACGCGGCGGGCACGGGTTCGGCATGTACAATACAACGACTCCCGACGATTGGATGGAACGTTTGAAAAATTGGCTGAGTACCCTATGAAAAACGTAAAGCATAGCTGGATATTGGGGCTCCTTTTATTGGCTTTGAGCAGTCAGGCTCAGAGCAATTATTACCCTCGGGATACGACCTATACCATCCAGTCTGCTTACGAAAAAGCCAGCCGGAAATACCCGGATATTGAAGCCGTTTGGCCCAAGTTGCCTCGTTCGGTGGCGAGTCATGAAAACATTGTGTACCTCCAGTTAGAAAATGACCGCCAGCTCCACGTGGATGTTTATCATCCCAAACGGCAAGGAAAGAAAAAACGCCCCGCCGTACTCATGATTCACGGTGGAGGCTGGATGGCCGGTTCGAAAGAAAATATGAGGCCGATGGCCCAACAGCTGGCCAGGAACGGTTATGTGACGGTCGTGGCAGAATACCGCCTTGGCGGCGAAGCGCCCTATCCAGCAGCTGTTCAAGACTTGAAAACAGCGGTACGATGGATTCGGGCAGAAGCGGGAAATTACGGGATTGATCCCGAAAAGATAGCCGCTTATGGCTGTTCGGCGGGTGCGCATTTAGCCTCGCTACTTGGGGCCACCAACGGGTTACCACTTTATGATGTTCACGAAGCGTATACTGATTATTCCGCTGCCGTTCAAGCAGTCCTTAATATCGATGGTATTGTTTCTTTTGTCCACCCAGAAGCAGAACCTGAATGGACGGGCCGTTCAGCCAATGCTTGGCTAGGTGACTATACGGAGAATTACCCCCGTTGGGAAGCAGCTTCTCCTCTGACTTATGCCGATAAAAATCTGCCCCCTTTTCTATTTGTCAATAGTTCTTATCCGCGATTTCACGCTGGGCGTGAGGATTTACGCGCGCTTCTTCAAGAAAATGGTACCTACTACGAAGCCCACACTTTTGCTGGTTCACCGCATGGGTTTTGGTTGTTTAAACCCTGGTTTAAACCCACCTTGTCCTATTCAGTAGGTTTTTTGCGAAAGGTGTTTGAATAGATTGCTGCCTTTGTTCACCTAGCGACCGTAATTGATCTACTGTCGCCTAACCATGTTTATTATGAAAAATGATCTCAAACGTCGTGAATTTCTAACGTCCATTAGTATGCTCGCAGCTGGGACACTGTTGCCCGGTTCTGCTTTTAACTTTGGAGGGAGCAGTAAACTCAAGGTTTGCCTCGTCGGCACAGGGGTACGCGGAACCAGCTTCTGGGGAAAACGCCTGGTCGAGAACTACTCGGATTTGTTGGTCTTTGTAGGTTTGTGTGACCACAACGCTGGTCGCTTGGAATACGCATTGGAATACATGGGCGTAGACTGCCCCACTTTTCTGGACTTCCCCACTATGGTGGAAACTACTAAGCCCGACTTGATTATTGTAACCACAAAGGATTCTACCCATCACGAGTTTATCATCCAGGGATTGGAAATGGGTTGTGATGTCCTTACGGAAAAACCCCTTACGACCGATGAAGTCAAATGTCAGGCGATCCTAGATGCGGAGCGTAAATCGAGCAAAAAACTGATTGTTGGCTTCAATTATCGTTGGAGTCCTTACATGACCAAAATCAAGGAGCTTTTAGCGAATAATACTATCGGGAAGGTCACTTCGGTTGATTTTAACTGGTATTTGAATACGCATCACGGGGCGTCCTATTTCCGGCGTTGGCACGGGCTACGGCAGTCTGGCGGTACGCTTTGGGTACACAAGGCTACCCATCATTTTGACCTGCTCAACTGGTGGCTGGACTCCGACCCGGCGGAGGTGTTTGCCTATGGCGCATTGGAGCACTACGGAAGCAACGGCCCATTTCGTGGAGAAAATTGCCGTACCTGCGAACATAAAAACGACTGTAAATTCCATTGGGATATCACCAAGAGTGAACGCATGATGAACCTCTACGTCAAGAACGAGCACCATGATGGTTACATCCGCGACAACTGCCTGTTCCGCCCTGAAGTCAATATTTATGATAAAATGTCAGCGCAGATCAAGTATGCGAATGAGGTAGTGGTCAACTATTCCCTCACGACCTATTCTCCCTTTGAAGGCTGGCGAATTGCCTTCAACGGTACTGAGGGGCGCATTGAAGCGTGGCATGATATTCCGTACAATGATGACAACAACCTGTCTCAAGCAGAACTTCATGCCCTGGAGATGGATCAATCTGGGGGTGAGCTGGATTATCACCCAATGATTGTACACAAGAATTGGAACACGCACGAGGTCGTCCAGGTAGGGTCTGAACGCAGCGGCCACGGCGGTGGAGATATTCGTTTGCATGATAAAATATTCAGGAACCCCGATAATCCCGATCCTCTCAAGCACGCTGCTGGTATCCGCGATGGCGCGATGTCCGTCTTGATTGGTATTGCTGCCCGCAAGAGCATCGAAGCTAATGAACCCGTCCGAATAGCAGAGCTTACGGATTTACAGCCGCGGGCGAAACGTATTTAACCAAGACAATTTCCAAAACCATGGACAAGCGTATTCTTTTAACCTTACTAATTGTTGTTTCGATATTTCTTAATTCCTGGAGCCAGCAATTGGCCTTTCCCAGCGCGGAAGGATTCGGTGCTTACGCCAAAGGCGGAAGAGGCGGACAGGTCATTTACGTCACCAATCTGAATGACGATGGCCCGGGGAGTTTGCGGCAGGCGGTAGAGCAAGAGGGCCCGCGTACCGTTGTGTTTGGAGTATCGGGAACGATAGAACTGAAGGAAAGGCTTAACATTGAAAATCCTTACCTAACGATTGCCGGGCAGACGGCACCAGGAGACGGTATTTGCCTGAAAGGCGAAACAGTAAAAATCAGAAGCCACGATATTATCATTCGCTATCTCCGTGTTCGTCTCGGAGATGGAATGCAGGGAATCGGCAGTAAACAGGGAAAAGATGCCATCGATATTTCAGAAGGGAAGGATATTATCATTGATCATTGTTCTGCGAGTTGGAGCCTGGATGAGAGTTTATCCTCTTCCACCAGATTTCCGACGTTGACGAACGTCACAGTGCAGTGGTGCTTCATCACGGAAGGTCTGAATCCGGATAATCATGGCTTTGGTTCTTTAATACGTGGAACGGGAGGCGCTCAGTACAGCTATTTGCACAACCTTTATGCGCACAATCAAGGTCGTAATCCTCGCCCTGGTAACTATGATAGCAACCCTTATTACGAAGACCCTGATGGTTTGCTGTTGGACTTTAGGAATAATGTGATCTACAACTGGGGCGGTGGGCATGCGGGCTATAACAATGATACCATTAGTGTTACGCGACTGAACTATGTAGGTAATTATCTGATTCCGGGGGGGGATTCAGAAGCTAATGGCATCGCCTATTCCACTCGATCAGCCTATAACCGTGCCTATTTTGCAGGCAATTATTACGACCATCAGCTTACCGATAACCCTTGGGAGGTCGTGAAATTCAGAAAAACCTGGACGGAGGAAGAAGTAAGTGCCTACAAGCAAACCGCCGCATTTGAAGCCGGGCCCATCAACAAAGAAGATGCTCCTACTGCCTACCAGCGCGTACTGGCTTCGGGTGGAGCTAGTTTGCCAAAAAGAGACTCGGTTGATTTGCGCATCGTGGACGGTGTGAGGAATGGCACGGGCAGTATCATCAAAAGCCAGGAAGAAGTAGGCAGTTGGCCCATCTTAAATTCAACACCTGCCCCTGTGGATACCGACCAAGATGGGATGCCCGATGAATGGGAAAAGCAAAATGGCCTTGATCCAGACAACGCAGCGGATGGAAACAAGGTAGGCAAGGATGGGTACACCATGTTGGAGGAATATTTGAACAGCATCACCTTCGCACCTACAGAGGTCCCATCAAATACCGATCAATACGCGGATTATGACTTTGTGGTAGCTGCCGACGGCAGTGGTGATTTCACAACCGTCCAGGAAGCCATTGACGCGGTTCCCGCACTGCGGCGCAACCGTACCCGGATATTTATCAAGAATGGTGTCTATAAAGAAAAGTTGGTGCTGCCCACCACCACCGTCAATGTTTCCCTGATTGGCGAAAGTGTAGAACAAACGATCCTCACTTTTGAC
Source organism: Lewinella sp. (assembly GCF_050633125.1). Taxonomy (NCBI): domain Bacteria; kingdom Pseudomonadati; phylum Bacteroidota; class Saprospiria; order Saprospirales; family Lewinellaceae; genus Lewinella; species Lewinella sp. Next base: position 49,358 of record NZ_JBOEFX010000079.1, on the reverse strand, counting down.
GATTACGCCAGCCGGAAAAATCGCTTTGGGGAAGATATTGGCACCTCAGGCTCTGCTTCTTTCTTTTTGAATGGAGATGGCTTTAGTGCTAAAAATATCACCTTTGAAAACGCCGCCGGGCCAGTTGGTCAAGCCGTGGCCGTGCGCGTGGATGGCGACAAAGTACAGTTTGAGAATTGCCGCTTTCTTGGCTTTCAGGACACCCTCTACACCCACGGCATCAATAGTCGGCAGTACTACAAGAACTGCTACATTGAAGGCACGGTGGATTTTATCTTTGGCTCTTCTACCGCCGTTTTTGATGATTGCAAGATCAATTGCAAAAGCCCCGGCTACATCACAGCAGCCTCCACCAAGGAAGAGACGGAGACGGGTTATGTCTTTCGAAATTGCAAGATTTTTGGGGAGGTAAAGCCCGCATCCGTCTACCTGGGCCGCCCGTGGCGACCTTACGCCAAGGTAATCTTCTACGCCTGCGAACTCTCCGATATTATCCGCCCAGAAGGTTGGGACAATTGGCGCAACCCCGAGAATGAGAAAACCGCTTACTACGCCGAATACCAAAATACGGGTGTTGGTGCGGCTATTGATCAACGCGTTAACTGGTCACACCTTCTTACAGAAGAGGAAGCCGCGCAATACCAATCGTTGGAATTGCTACTGCGCGGCTGGGATCCGCTGTCGGCAGAGTAGGTTTATTGCTGTTGCCCAACGATTGTTGTCACCAAGCTGTTGAGATAAACCTCTACATTATCGTATACCGGATGCAAATCATGCCCGTTGGCTTGAGGCTGATCAATAGGCAATTGATGCGCTTGCTTCCAGGTGTCAGGCATGCCATCGCCGGAAGTGTCTTCGGGGGCAGGAGCCGCCGCTAACTGGGGCCAGGAACCTACATCTTCTTGCGAGTCGATAATTCCTTCTGTGCTTCCATTTGAGCCAGCGGCGGTGTATTTACCCTCTCGCACATTTTCTACTATTCTCAAATCCACGGCATCCCTCACGTAAGAAGCACCTCCAATGGCTAAAACCTTTTCGTAAGCTTCCTCCGCCGAATGGGTAAAGACATTGTTATTAATGGGGTGCTCGGTAGTGATACGAATGGCAGCTTTTTCTTCCTCAGAGACTTCTCCGTAACGGGAATGAAATTGGTTGAAAACCCCTTGCTCCCAATTGTCAGTAGTTGTTTTCAGATGACCTGCGACGTAATTACCATTGATGTAGTACTTTCCCCAGATATTGTAGATGGCCGTTTCCGGTTTCGTGTTTTTATCAATGGCCACAATGCGGTTCCGATTTGAAGAGGCCGGCCCTGGCTTGTAGTAGCAATTGACAATATTCACATTCATAGCTTCACCGCCATAACAGCTGTTGTTGCCCCAGTTGTAGATGACATTGTTCCGGATGTCGGTTAGGTCGGTGAGCGCAAAAGCATCTCCGGCTCGTTCGCCAAGGCGAGGATTTCTACTAGCATGATTGGCGATGAGATTGTGGTGGAAGGAAGCATTTTTACCGCCCCAAATAGCGCCATAACCATGTGCTCCCTTATGATGAACAGAATTGTTGAGGCTTTCGGAGATGATGCACCATTGTAAGCTGGTATTGGTATTGTCATAAAAAGAAACACATTCATCTACCGACCAGCTCATGGAACAATGATCAACGATGATATTACTCCTTCCGCGAGCTTCCAGGGCATCTGCTTCCTGGTTTTGCTGGTCGCCGAGCCGGAAGCGCAAGAAACGAATGATGACGTTGTCTGCCTGAATAACGACGGGGTAATCTTTGATACAAATGCCAGCACCGGGAGCACTTTGCCCAGCAATAGTGAGATTTCCTTCCCTAATATTTAGGCGAGAGCGAAGGGCAATTGTTCCCGAGACCTTAAAAAGCACAAATCGGGCTCCAACTGTTTCAACGGCAGCTCGAAAACTCCCAGGGCCATCATCATTGAGGTTAGTAACGTAAAGCACTTTTCCACCTCGACCACCAGTTGTGAATTGGCCAAAACCTTCCGCACCAGGAAAAGCTGGGACCTGGATTAGAGGTGTATTGTCAGCAATGTTAGGCGGCTCGGCGGTTGTAAGTTCTTGCTGATTAGCACAGCCTTCAATTAATAGCAATAGCATCAGTAAGTATAAGTAGGAGGTTACTTTGGGAGATCGTAACATAAGCTTGGTTAATTAGATTAAATAAAAAATCCCGGATTCCACCTAAGTGAAATCCGGGAAAAAGTACATTTTATAAAAAAATTACTGGACGCGCCAGCGTGGGTCGCCAGCATCCATACGGCCACTAAAGCCAGTGTCTTTGAAGTTGAAATCCATGCCAACGTAAGGGTCTACCCAAAGGTCTTCTGCTGTTCCTGCGTAATTCAATGCAGGGAATCCAGGGATTTCAGAACCAGGAGTGAAGGCGAAATCAGAAGTTGCATAAGTATTAACGATGTTGAAAAGCGTAGCTTCAAGCCCATCATAAATGCCTCTTACTGCCAGGTTGCCAGACATCCCTTCGTCCCAAGCGTGACCCCAAATAGAGTTGGTGATAGAAATGCCATTGAAAACATTGCTCAATTCACCATCTGTTCCGCGCCAGCGGAAAACGATGCCATCCGGATCAGCCAATTCACTAAGCGTACAATTGTCAATTACTACAGATTGAGCGTTTTGACGAGTAGTCATGAAAGCGTGAATCTTGGTAAATGTACTGTTGGTAAAGGATGCGTTGTCAAAGGCAGCATTACCGGCCCCATCTGTATCACAAGTAACAACTCCATAGTTTCCAATAGAGTGGACAATAGAATTATTAATGTTATAATTGGTCAAGAACATTTGTGTCCTCATCCGAATAATACCCCGGAAGTTATTGATCACACAGTTGTCAAAAGTAAGTTCATTAACCACTGTCAGTGTAGAAAGATTGGGGTTGAAAACATAGTCTCCTCCAATGTCTTCTCCCCGAAGTTCAACATCAATGAAGCGTACATGGTCAATCATCGCTCCTTCCAGGAAATTCCAGTTGCCAGTAGTAAACAAGATGGCTTTTTGTTCGCCAAAACCATAAGCCGCTGTGATCGTAATCGATTTGTCGAGTGGATCAGAAGGCAGGTTGTATAATACGCCTTTCTTGAGTACAATAATTTGGCCGTCTGTTGCTGTAGGAATAGCATTGATTACAGCGTCGGGGTCATCAGAAGTACTCAGGTCAATCACGTTTGGATCAGTGAGGTCAATGGCACTGGCAATCATATTGTAAACTTCCCAACCGCGCAAGACTTCTCCATCTGCACCACTGTAAATAGCGATTTGATAGCTAGTCAATGGTTGTAGTCCGGAAACGATAAATTCACCGTTCTCCTGTGCTTCCGTATCCATGTCAAATTCGAGTAATGGATTAGCCAAAACCTCATCTGCGACAGTAAATACGCGGATTTTTGTAATCGGAGCACCAAGTAACTCCCAGCTTACACGTGCTTGAACGTCCAAGATGTCTCCAACTGTTGGGATGTTAAGAATAGAAGGGAAACGTTCTGTACGTACACTTCCAAGATCAGAAGCTCGGCTATCAAAAGTAGGATCGGCAGCGTGGGCAGTTACCTGAATTTGGTAAAGTGTATTCCAAAGTAAAGATTCACCATTTAGTGTCTCTTCATTGATGACGACAAAGTTGGTATCTGACTCTATAGTATACAAGGTGCTGGCAAAACTGTCACGGCTTACCTCTAAAGTATAGGAAACCGCATCTTTGATGTTGCCCAAGTTGACAATAATCGTATTGAGTTCTGCATACAAATCTTCACTCAAGACAGGGCGGAAAAGACGAGTTTCTTCGTAAATAGCTTCATCTTTTTCACAAGAAACCAGTGAGATACCGATAGCACCAACCAGCAAGAACATTGCCAGACTGAGATTCAGTTTTATATTTTTCATTGTTAAATTTTATATAGTCATTCATGTTTATTGAAGAAGCCTGCTTATTGGTTGGACATTTGCCGACCAATAAACAGGAGCTAACTTCAATCTAGAATCCGTAGCCGTCGTTGGCTAATACCCCCTGGCTATTGGTGACAGCCTCTTCCGGGATAGGGAAAATATAGCGCGCTACTCCTGGTTTAGGACCTTCGTCGATGTAGTTACGCCAGTCTTTAGTGATCCATTCCTTATAGGTCGTTACCTCATCCCGAAGCCCGAGCAACCAAGATTCTCGTGTCCAGGTTTCATCCGGAGCAGCAGCAATTTTCTGGTTAGGGTTAAGTACGGTAAAACGACCACTTTCGTCACGTTTCCAGTAGATGTAGTCAGGTAAATCTGCATAAGGGCCTGTTCCTTCAAAAGCAGAATCTGCCATGTCTTTGAGGGTCTGAACCGTCTCGGCCATTTTCTCGGAGTAATTACCCCAACGGATAAGCTCGTATTTACGGATCATCTCTCCACCAAATTCCCACGCACGCTCATTAACAATAGCTTCAAAGAACTCTTCTTTACTTGTAGAAATATTGGCGAGGTAGTTGTCTACTTTATCATCCCAAAGGGCGCTATCAAAAGCACGGCGTCTTACCCGGCTGAAGGATTCTATAGCGGCAGCTGTAGGGCCGTTAAGCTCGTTTTCTGCTTCGGCGTGCATTAGTAATACATCTGCATAGCGTAGCATCGGCCAGTTGATTCCTGTTCCTTTAGCAGAAGAAGATCCAGGGCCAGCATCAAGGTAATAACGACTCCATTTTCCCTGAGAAATATTGGAGATGCCACCGTTGACGAATTCTTCTTGGAATTCCGTGTTTACGATGTAGTACGCACAAGTCACATCACGGCGTGTATCAAGTGTATCGAAAGAATAGTAGTAGGAGGGAGGCATCGCCATATAATTGTTGCCTGATCCGTAGCTGTGGGAAGCTGTAGCCCCCCCTTGAACAGTTACACCAATGTTCCAACCTACATCACCATTACCTTGTGCAAAAGGAACTTCGAAAAGAATGTCATCATTTACAGGTGTTACAAACTTTGCATTGTTCAGGAATACCTGGCGGAAATCTTCCGGTAGTGGGCGATCCTTTAGGCTTATCAGTTTTTCGGTATAATCTTTAGCAACCTGGTAGTAAGTCAAGTAATCATTGGGGCGTTCCATATTCAACGAAGGAGTAAGGTAGTAACCACCACGCTGTAGCGCAATTCTGGCAATTAGGCCAAGGGTATATTCCCGGTTGACTTGCTCAATGCCATAGGGCAGTTCTTCAGCCCATAACATTTTACCTTCAATAGCCATCATGTCTTCAATGACCTGAGAAAGGATGACATTGCGATCTTCTTTACCCAAAAAGAAGTCATTACCAGCTTTAGGCGCAAGCCGAACATTAGGGACATCTCCAAAGTGATAGGTTAAGATGCTATACCAGTAGGCCCGTAAAGTGTAGGCTTCACCCAATAAGTGGTACATGGTCTTGGAAATGAGAACGTCGTTGGAGTTAAGGGCTTCACTGGCTTCAATACCTTCAATTGCAATGTTAGCATCACGAATAGCCGTATAAGCAGCATTCCAAACTTTACTCAAGTCGCCATTACTGGCTAGTGCGTTCAAGTCCCAAATTTGGTAGCGATCACCAGAGCTGGTCCAGCCGCTTTGGCGTTCGATATCGGTATTGCCTGTCATGTTGTTGGACAGGCGGGAACGAAACCCATCTACGCCAAACTGCACATAGATAGCATTGACGCCTTTGCGGGCATCGTCGACATTTGAAAAAACATAGTTGGTGTCGAAAGTCGAAATAGAATCTGGCTCCAGAAAATCGCTACACGCTGTGAACGCCAAGGCCATGATTGCTATAATATAATATTTGAGTCTCATATTATTAATATTAGAAGTTCGAATTAGAAGGTTACGTTAAGCCCGAAAGTGTAAGAGCGGCTTCTTGGGAAGGCAGAGTAATCAACACCCGGCGTAAGTGCCGAATAAGCTGAGTTTCTGCTAGTGCTCACTTCAGGATCATAACCCGTGTAGTTCGTCCAAACGTATAGGTTGTTGCCCGTTAGGTATAGACGGAGGCTAGAGATACCTAGCTTCGAAACCATGCTGGTAGGCAAAGTGTAACCGATGGTAGCATTGTTTAAGCGAATGAAAGAACCATCTTCTACGGCCCAAGAATGGATGACAGCCTGGGCTACACCGTAGCTGTTGTGCGACCAGATGTTCTTATCTGCGTTCAGCTCAGCCAATTGAGCTAGATCCGTAACAATTTCACCAGGTGTGCCGGTATAAGAACCATCAATGTCAACGTAGGTAAAGCGGTTGTCTGAGTTCATCGTATTCAATAAGTTGCCATAGGTTACCCGACGGAACTGATTGTATTGAATCTTACCTGTATTATAGATGTCATTACCGTAAGACCAGTTGAAGAACAAGGCTGCATCCAGGCCTTTGTAGCGCAGATCCAAGCCTATTCCACCTTGGTGTTTGGGCAGGGTGTTGCCAATTACCTGACGGTCGTCGCTGTTAATAACACCATCACCATTGAGGTCTTTCAACTTTAGGAAACCAGGGCGAAGATTAGGATTTCCCACTGTCGCACCAGCGTTGGGTACACCGTCGTTGAGGGTGTAAGTATCACTTGTTTCATTGTAACCACTAAAGTCATCAGTAGTATAGTAGCCATCAGTAACGTAGCCGTAAATATCACCAAGGGTACCACCAACTTCCAGGTAGAAGTCATTCTGGTCTTTCAAGTCAGTACTCGCCCAATTTGATTGGAAGAAGCGAGCGTCGGTACCGTCTAGTTCTTCAATCTTAGCACGGTTAATACCGATGTTGAAATTGGCAGATAACGTAAAGTCAGAACGGCTGATCAGGTAGGTGGTTAAGCCCAACTCTACGCCTTTGTTAGAGGTAGAGCCGATGTTGTTCCATTGTGTACTAAAGCCGGTATTCGAAGGAATAGCTGACTGTAAAAGAAGATCCTCCGTGGTATTGCTGTAGACGTCGATGCTACCAAAGACGCGACTTTCAAACAAGGAGAAATCAAGACCAAGGTTACGGTTGGTCGTTGTTTCCCACTTGAGGAAAGGATTGTACAATGTGCTGCCAGACGGCGTATAGTAAACGTTGTCAACATTGCCGAAACCAGGGCCTCGGTTGGTAGAACCTACAAAGAGGAACTGGGTAGCGGTCGCATCAATACGGTCGTTACCAGTTTGTCCGTAGCTCACCCGCAGTTTCAATTCTTGGATAGCCTTAGAGTTTTGTAAGAAAGGTTCTTCAGAAATTTTCCAGCCGAATGCTACGGCAGGAAAGTATCCAACACGATTGTCTTTCGCAAAACGGCTGGAGGCGTCAGAACGCATGGTGGCCGTAAAGAGGTAGCGATTGTTAAGCTGGTAGTTTGCTCGACCGAAGAAAGATACGCGATTTGCATCCGTAAATTCTTCCGTCTCGTGGCGGTCAGTACGACCAAAAGTCATGTTGGCAAACAGTTCTTCTGGTGTAATAGATAAACGGAAATCCTCTGCCCGTACAAAATCAGAACTGCCACCGTTAGAGTAGATTTCGTGGCCGACCAAGAAGTCCAGGCTTTGATTTTGCCCCACATTTACATTGTAGTTGGCGGTGTTTAACCAGCGATAAGAATTACGCTCAATATCCGTTTTTTGCCCCAATGGAAGACTACCACCGTTGTTGAATGACTCTCCGGTGAGTGGCCCATAAAAGCGCAAACGTTTGTCAAAGGTTTTGGAGCCTGTAAACGTAGTCTTCAGGTCAAGATTGTCAATGACATTCCAGTTCAACGCTGCGTTGAAAACGTAATCATTAATGGTTCTTTTTCGCCAATCTTGCTTTACCAAGTCTGTAGGGTCAACCAAGCTGCGTAAAAACGTCTGGTAATCATCACTGGCATCTAGTGCGTTGAGGTCTATTTCCAACTCGTCAGCAATACCGTTGATGGGGCGAGTTTGTACGGCATCTTTAATGGTAATCTGAGAACTACCTGAAGTACCAGCTCCATCAATGACTGTTCCAGTAACACGGGTAGATGCCTCAAAAGTCAGGCGATCAGAAATTTCCTGGTTCAACTTAAAGTTTAAAGCGTTTCTTTGAAAACCTGAGCCAATCATCAAGCCTTCATCAGTGTTATTGGTAAGGCTTAGGCTTAGCTTCGTCTTATCATTACCACCGGACATGCTCACGTTGTGATACTGCGATAGCCGAGGGTCACCAAAGAGTTCTTCCTGCCAGTCGGTAGGTCTTCTTTCTTGGTATAGTTCCAAGTCATCGTATTTCCCGAAAAATTTTTCAAAATTACGCAGGTCAGCATCAGAACGTAGTTTGGCGTACTCGTAATTAGCTAAGGCGTATTCGTAGGGAGATAGCACTTCGTAACGACGATAGTCAGGCAGCTCCTTTAATTGGACAAAGCCATTGTAGGATACCTTTATTTTTCCGGCAGCAGCTCTTTTTGTGGTGATTACAATAACACCATTAGATGCCTGGGCACCATAAATAGCAGTAGCCGAAGCATCTTTCAGTACACTGATGCTTTCGATGTCGGAAGGTGGAATATCCCGAATACTGCTAACAATGAACCCGTCAACAACATATAAAGGAGAGTTATCCTGAGTAATGGACCCTCCACCTCTAACGCGAATGACTACCTCTGCATCGGGCGAACCGTCAGTAGTTAATACATTCACACCAGGAAGGCGCCCCGTTATAGCCTGGGCGGCATTCGTAATGGGAATCTGTGAAATTTTGTCGCCCGAAAGGGAAGCTACCGAGCCCGTCAAATCTGAACGACGGACGGAGCCATAACCCACAACGACCACCTCGTCTAGCATGGATGCACTAACGTTCATGACAATGTTAAGGACTTGGCTATTACCTACAGGTACTTCTTTGGGAGCATAGCCTGTGTAGCTAAGCTCCAAAGTGTCATTAGGAGAAGCCTTAACTTCAAAGTTTCCATCATAATCTGTAACTGTTCCAGAGCCGGTGTTTTTGATCATCACCGTTACCCCTATAAGGGGCTCGTTGTCTTCTGAAACGACATTTCCCCTGATGGTGTTTTGCCCCAGTAAGGTGGTGCTCCCCAGGAGGAGGAAGCCTACCAGTAGAGCAAATAATGTTTGTAGCTCTCTACGTTTCATGAATAATAGTTTTATAAAGTTGAGTGTATTAGAAATTATACACAAAGAAAGCAGAGAGGAGTGAGATGGAGGCGATTTAGGAGCATTCAAGAATTCACAAAAGTGTAGCAATATTTCACTTTAATAACTAGAGTTGTTTTCTATTGATAATCAGCTGGTTATGTTGTGTGTAAGGAGGGGTGTTTTACTTGGCGTGCTGTTTTTGCACAATTTATTACGCTAGCTATTGTTGTTTTGGCTAAGTTTTAAAGATTATTGTAAGCCAATGAGTTACTTTGCCGAATCATCTTTTGTTTTTGGTACCCCCAATCTTCCTTTTTAGAGGAGGATTGGGGGTGTTTTAGACGGTATAGTACTTTTTTAAGCCGGACTCTAAAAAGAGACTTGAGTTCTTTCTTACATTTTAGAAGTAGATTTGGCTCTCTCCATCTCCAAGCTGGCTTTCATAAAAGGGCCTATCCCTTTTGCATCATTATCGCGCACGGGTTCCCCGATATAGTATTCATAGGAACCATCACGATAAGGGTTGCCACCTAAGCCCGCTACTGCACACCCACTAGTAAGGTGTATTTCCCCATCGTCATCTACGCGGATAAAGGTTTTGAGAATACCTTTGTAACTTTCGGTACCCATTGTAAGATATTTCTCGTCCAGATAGCCTTCATTGGTTCCTTTGAGCATTGCATAGGTAAACATGCAAGAGCTTGTGGATTCAAGGTAGTTACCTTCCCGATCAGGATAGTTGAGTACCTGCCACCAGGTATTTGTTTGAGGGTCACGAACTTTGAGAACCGCCTCCAAAGTGCGGTTGAGGATAGCAATGAGTGTTTCCCTTTCCGGATGATCTTGCGGAAAGTGCTCCAAAACATCTACCAGCCCCATGCAGTACCAACCTATAGCGCGGGCCCAGAAGTGTTGAGAGCAACCTGTTTCCGGGTTGGCCCATTGCTGCAAGCGGCTCTCGTCCCAGCCGTGATACAGTAGGCCTGTGGCTGCATCTTTGGTGTGCTTTTCGGCAAGAATAAATTGTTGGGCAATATGGTCGAAAATTTTAGGCTGGTTGTTCTCCTTCGCGTATCGTGCCTGAAAAGGTTCACCCATAAAAAGGCCATCAAGCCAGATTTGCCAGGGGTACCGCAGTTTGTGCCAGTAGCCGCCTTCTGTTGTTCTGGGTTGCCAATTTAGCTGCTGCTGAAGTTGATCAATAGCTGTCTGGTAGCGTTCGTCACCTGTTTTTTCGTAAAGTTTGAAGATCAGCGGGCCGGGCGCAATATGGTCGATGTTGAATTTAAAAATGTCATAATCACGAATACTGCCATCTGCGAGAACCATCGTGTCACCATAGCCCTTGGCGTATTCAAAATAGTAGTCTTCTTTACTAGCTGCGGCGACGTCCATAATGCTGGAAAGGACCAGTCCTTGGGTGTAGTTCCAACGCGGTTCGGTAGCAAAGTCGTTCATCCACGCTTCCGGAGCTCGTTTCATAATGGAGAGTGCCATTCGTTCCGACCAGGGTTTTTCTTCCGAAATACTAACGGTCATCGCAATAACGTCATCAGCGCTGAGTCCTTCCGGCACGGTGTTTTGTGTACTGTCGCATTGCCAACAAGACAGTGCAACCAGCCAAAGACTCACGATGGCTGCCAATGGATAGCTTTTGGATATTTTCATTGATAAGCTTTTTGTCAGATTAAGTTTGATGATGAAGCTGAATTTTAGAGACGAACATCTAGTGGTGAAGACAACCCTGTAACTACTCCATCAAGATATTTGACGAAGGCTTCTTCTGTTTTTATTGCATTGGGCTCTTGCTCCCAGGCAGCCATAAAGTAGTAGGTGAGGCGAAGGTCTTTGGGCGTAAGTACGACTACGTTGCTATGTTCATCTTGTGTAGTTTGCTGGGCGTCAGCGATTCGGTACACGACGGCCATGCCTAGGTGGTCTTCGGCCAGACTTTGTGCTCCCCAGGTAGCCAGGTAGGCCCATCCTCCATGGTTGCCTTGAATAACTTTGCCTTCTGGGTGTTTTACGATCCCGGTACATAGGTTAGCCAGCTCATTGCTAAGTATTACATCGTGCCGGGTGAGGCGGCTACCCGCGTGGATCGATAATTCGGACGTTACGTCCGTTTTTACATCACCGACCTGCCAGCCGAAGTAATTGGTGATAATCTTGCTTTCCACTACGCCATTTTCTACAATGGTGCAACTGAGCGAATCGGTGGTTTCTACGCGAAGAGCTTTGTCTTCTTGCCATGTTCCGAGTGCTCCAATGCCTAGCGATGAACCTACTTTGAGGACATCCATTCCCCAGTCAGAGGGTTCATGGTAGGAGTCAAATCCATCAAGGCCAACATCCTGTAAAACCATTTTGGGCGTTTTCTTACCAAAAATGTCGGTAGCATTCCGCCAGTCGAGGTAAAAACGGTAGCCTACAAGGTCTGATTCCCATCCTGGCCCTTCGTAACGGATAAACCACGAGTGATCTGTATGTTCAGGGGGGACATTGAGGTGGTCGATGTTTTTAAATTCCCCATCAATGTATTCCCGGCCCTCCCAGTGGCCATTGACCTTATGGGAAATCTCCGCCTGGGTGCGCTTGGGGAAAGTGGGCATTTTTTCTCCTTCTCCAAGTTCAACCAGTTGTACGGTTTTTTCTTCGTTCGCAGCAAAGTCGAGGAGGAGTGCGTACGTTTCTGCTACTCCGTCACCGTTATTATCATTTGCTTGAAATGGGACTGCATTTTCACCGCTGGTGAATTTTACTTTCGTTAAATCGAGCTCACTGAATTTTGTTTGTAATGTGGCAGCATCCAAAACAAACAAAGCGTCTATCCTTGGGGCGTCCAAAGTATTGCTCACTGTGAATTTTGCTTCGTTAGAAGAAGCTTCAGCCGGACTTGAGTCACAAGAGGTGAACAGGGGTAAAAGACCGATAATCAGGTAATAATATTTCATTTTAAAATAGATTTTAAGACGTTGGTTAGTTTGATATATCTGGTAGCAAAAACGGTTGTAAAACACGTTCCGGTTGATGCTTTTTGGCTTGTCTTCGTTTTAATTGATGCGCCCAACTAGCTCGTTGTGTTGTTACTGTACCAGGGCCGGTATTGCCATATTCCCCATAAAAGACGGTTTCTTCTTTTTCAGCAGAGCCCCAGTTGTGCCAGCCTTTGGGGTGAATATGATCCCCCATCTGGCAATAGAGAAAGACGGTTTGGGCGTAGCTTCGCCAAGGGCGCCCCAGGTAGACGGAAGTGACACCTTCCGCCGCAGTCAATTTGCAACGAAGGAAAACTAATCCGTACGGCCTACCTGCTGGGGTACTGGCCGCCGTGATATAAGAGTCTGCTTTGCTATGAATCGTACAGTCTTCAAATAGAGCGGTAGCGCTGCCGAAAATAAAGTCAGTAGTACCTTCGATGTAACAATTCTTAAAGTGTTGACGAGCATTGGCGCCATCGACATAAAGCGTATCCTGATGGCCAAACATTCGGCAATTAATAATGGCGCTTCGGTCGGCTTCAATGGCCAAAGCCACGGCTTGTCCCACCTCTCCAGCAGTATTGCTAATCGTCAGGTTCTCTGCACGAAAGTCATCACCTTGTACCAATAGGGTGGCGGTATGAAAAGTGCTATTTCGCCCTCGGTCAATCTTGTCGAAATAATCTCCCCAGCGGATGATGGTTCCGGTAGGGCTTTCTCCCCTGAGGGTCAGGTGGGTATTCCAGGCGTGTACTTTTACCTTCTCTTCGTAAATACCGTCCTTGATAAAAATGGTAATACGGGTATCTGGAAAAGACTTGGTATCGTCAATTGCTGCCTGAATACTGGTAAAATCGCCACTCCCATCTTGAGCAACGTATATTGCCGTTTTGTACTGCGCATTAGCAACAGTAACTAGTAAAAGCAGTGGTAGGTAGATTAATCGTTTCATGGTGTAATTCTAAACCAGTCAAAATCGGCGTATCCGCCATTGTTTTCGTGTTCGTCGCGGATACTGAACAGCCCCACTTTGGCACCTATCCACTTGCCCTCTCTGGCCATGAATGCTTCGCCAATAGGCATAAAGGTTTTGCCGTTAAGGCTGTAGTTAAACAGACACTTGCCACCTTCCGTAACTTTGACTTGCAGGAAGATCTCGTTCTGGTCAATGGGAATACTTTTTATGATGCGTTCTGGCTGGCCGTTTTCGGCTTTGATACATTCGGTTTGTTGTAGAAAAAGCTGGCTATCCTGTTGGACGAGCGCCAGGTAAGCGTAGTCCCGACCCATCACTATTAGTCCCGTTTTTTCACTGTCAAAATGGTGGTGAAAAGTAAACTTGGTCGTAGCAGTGAAGGTCTCTGCCGGCATTTTCTGAAGCAAGAGGTTGGGAGTTTCCCAGAGATTGGTGGTCTCCTTTTGCACGACGGGGTTCATTCGTAGAAAGCCCATACTGGAAGGGAAAGCCCAGGTTGGTTCAGGGTTGGCATGCCACTGCCATTGTAAACCTAGTAGAGGGGTGTTGAATTCGTCGCTGGTTTGGGGTGCTTTACTGGCTGAATTTGCTTCTGTATTAGGCTTCTTCCAGGAAGCAACGGGTTCGCCAATACCATCGTGGTTACTATCTTTTCCAATCAGTAGCCAGTCGTTTTCCCAACGGGCCGGTTGTAGGTGTACGATGCGCCCGTAAGGTTGTTTTTCCTGAAAATGAATAAACCAATCGTCGCCATTAGCCAACTCTACCCATGCGCCCTGGTGAGGGCCGTTGACATCGGAATCACCTTGGTGGAGTACTATTTTATCTTCGTAAGGGCCCCACACGTTTTTTGAACGTAGCACCGTCTGCCAGCCGGTAGGTACGCCTCCTGCGGGAGCCAGGATGTAATAGTAACCGTTGCGCTTATGCATCTTGGTTCCCTCAATGGTGGTGTGTGCTTTGTGGCCATCAAAAACCAATACGCCATCGTCGAGGAGCTTGGAGGCATCAGGAGCCATTTCGTGAAGAACGACGATACTTTTGATCCCCGCCCTACTACCCGCAAAAGCATGTACGAGGTAGGCTTTGCCATCTTCATCCCAAAAAGGGCAGGGGTCAATCCAGCCTTTCGCAGCTTGTACCAGATGAGGAGGTGTCCATTCTTCGGCAGGATTTTGCGTTTTGATCATGTAAATCCCGAAATCAGGATCTCCATAAAAGATGTAAAACCAACCATCGTGATAACGGAAAGCAGGAGCCCATACGCCATTACCGTGCTGGGGTTTGTCAAAGAAATCAGCTGGCAGCTGATGGGTGAATGCGTAGTTGATAATCTCCCAGTTGACCAAATCTTTAGAATGAAGAATCGGCAATGCTGGGGAGCAATTAAAGCTGGAGGACGTCAGGTAAAAATCGTCTCCGACCCGAACAACATCAGGGTCAGAATAATCGGCATGAATAATGGGGTTGCGGTAGGTACCGTCACCCAAGTCGGGATCCCAGACCTGAGCATTCAGGTGAGTAATGAAAAGATACAAAAGTGCTGCAAATGCCAATCTCATGGTTAGGAGCTTCGGTTATTGGAAAATCACACTTGTAAATGTAGTGGACACTATTGGACAGTAACCCGCAATTTTTACCAATTACGTAGCTGTTTTTCACAATGGCAGTGCATTATAGAGGTTGGATAAAAGGAGAAAGCGTAAAATTTGATTTACCGGCCCTCCGCACCTAAAGTTGGAAGTGGGAAGTCTGAATTCGGAAGTATTTTGCTCAACCTCTCACCCCAATCGTACCAACACGATCATACGGTTGGGACACATTTATGTGTAGGCTGTTCAATGTGATGGTAAAGGAGTGAGATGCTTTTAGGCCTGTGTTCACGACCCACCCTCTAGCTCCCTCCCTTTTGATGGAGGGAGGACTTAAAGTGCGTAAAGTGTTGACTGTGGAATAGTTTTAACCGGACAGGAAAGCCCCTCGCCTGGCCAGGGAGGGGTTGGGGTGGGTCGTGAATTCAAGCTAAATGCGTCATGCTAAACATATGACATTGAACAGCCTACATTTATGTGTCTTGACCTCGGTAGAGGTCAAATATCGGTAGAACCATGTATGTTGGAGTTAAAACGACCTCGGAGGAGGTCGAATATCAATTCCTATTAGATGACAGGGCCGAACGAATCAAAGCGGAGGGCTATATTTTCCATTGTGCGACCTCATCCGAGGTCGTTTCCTCATTTATTCATTCTTTTCTACCAATATTCCACCTCTCCGAGGTGTTTTTTCTTGATCCCACTCCTGATTTTGGTCGAGATGTGTCTCAACCGTAGAACACGATCATACATTCAGTGTGAGGTAATCGTACCAGTGCGATTATACATTCACCCCGCACTAGCACATAGCACCTGAGTGCCTAACATCTCCGCGAGCAGAGTGAGCACCCGTCGCATGAGCGCAGCGAATCCCCCCGACAGCACAAACCAACACGGGCCACCCCCGTAAACGAGAGCGGCCCGATCTTGAAGGGTTTCTCAGACCTTCGAGTTCGCGAAAGTAATCAATAGTACGGACTATTTCGCCATTGCCTTGCGAATCATACCAATTACAGCCATCGCAATACCGCCCCCGACGCCACCGCCAGCAACACTGCTGAGGATACCGGCAAGGTCCATACTGCCACTACTAGCTGCCATACCTAACATACCCAATACCTGGCCACCTAAGCCACCGCCCAGGATACCGGCCAGAGAATTACCAAGGGTGCCTAAAGAACTTTCCTTCATTAAGGAACCGGCAACATTGCCTCCTACAGCTCCACTGACAAGCTGGATGATTAATGGTAGAATACTCATTTTTTGTTCGTTTTGTTTTGTGAAATAATACAAACGTAAAATATAATACCAATAATAGAAAATATTAACGAATAGTATTCTATCGCATCTGGTTTAGTTTTTTAAGACTTGGAACTTTATCTCTGATTACTGACCTTGTTTTTGATAGGATTAAGCGGTTTTGCACTGCTTATTAGTGAAGCAAATCCGTATCTTTGCCCAACTTTTTCTTACAGCTTTGGATATCCCGCTGAAGGCGAGGATTTCTACAAAAAATGATCATGAGTTTACCGAAGCATTATTCCCCACAGACCGTCGAAAAAAAGTGGTACGACCACTGGATGGCGCAGAACTATTTCCACAGTGAACCTGATGAGCGCGAGCCTTTCAGCGTGGTAATTCCTCCGCCTAACGTCACTGGCGTGCTGCACATGGGACACATGCTGAACAATACGATCCAGGATATCCTGGTTCGGAAAGCTCGTTTGGATGGGAAAAATGCCTGTTGGGTACCTGGTACCGATCACGCTTCTATCGCTACAGAAGCCAAAGTGGTAAGGCTGCTTCGTGAAAAGGGTATCAAGAAAAGCGATATTGGCCGTGAGGAGTTCCTCAAGCACGCTTTCGCCTGGAAAGAAGAATACGGTGGGATCATTCTCGACCAGCTCAAGAAGTTGGGTGCTAGTTGCGATTGGGAACGTACCCGCTTTACGCTGGAAGATTCCCTGAGTGAAGCCGTTGTAAAGGTTTTCGTTGATCTTCACAAAAAAGGACGCCTCTACCGTGGCCTTCGGATGACCAATTGGGACCCCGAAGCATTGACCGTATTGTCCAACGAAGAAGTTATCCACAGTGATGAGAACTCACGCCTTTATCACGTTCGCTACCAGGTAGAAGGAACCGATGAATACATCGTTATTGCTACTCAGCGCCCCGAAACTATCATGGCGGATACGGGCTTGGCCGTTCATCCGGATGATGAGCGCTACAAGCACTTGCACGGCAAGCGCGTAATCGTTCCCCTGGTGAATCGCTCCATCCCGATCATTACGGATACTTACGTTGATCTGGAGTTTGGTACTGGTGCCTTGAAGGTGACGCCAGCGCACGATCCTAATGATNNGCCTCGAAGTGATTGATATCATCAACTTGGATGGTACACTCAACGAGTTGGCACAATTCTGTGTAGGTGAAGACCGCTTTACGGCCCGGAAGAATATTGGTAAAATACTGGAAGAAGCAGGCGCTTTGGTAGGAACCGAAGATTACCGCACGCGGGTAGGTCGCTCCGAGCGTACCAACGCAGTGGTAGAGCCCAAGCTGACCTTGCAGTGGTTCCTGAAGATGGATGAGTTTGCATCTACTGCCCTGGAGGCGGTGCGTTCGGAAGAAGTGAAATTCTACCCCGAGAGCATGTTTAATATGTACAACAGCTGGCTCAAGGAAGAAAACGTACGCGATTGGTGTATCAGTCGCCAGCTTTGGTGGGGGCAGCGGATACCAGCATGGTACTACGAAGAACATGTACTGGTTGCACATACCGCAGAAGAAGCGCTGGAGCAAGCCAAAGCCGCTACCGGTAATGATGCACTGACCATCGGTGACCTGAAGCAGGATGAAGATGTTGTTGATACCTGGTTCTCTTCCTGGCTGTGGCCAATTTCTGTTTTTGATGGTTTTCAAAACCAGGAGGAACTCAAATACTATTACCCAACCAATACCTTGGTAACAGGCTGGGATATCATGTTCTTTTGGGTAGCGCGAATGATCATGGCCGGGTACGAATTTGCACCAGAATTACTGGGCCCCGACCATCCGGTGATGCCATTTAAAGATGTTTACTTTACCGGAATGGTAAGAGACAGTAAGCGCCAGAAAATGTCTAAATCTCTTGGCAATTCCCCTGATGCGCTGAGCCTGATCGATACCTACGGTGCGGATGGCGTTCGTTTCGGAATGCTTTCTTGTTCTTCCGCAGGTAATGACATCATCTTTGATGCACCGATTGATGCCAAAACGGGGAAAGCCCTCAATGAGAGTAGACTCTGTGAACAAGGTCGCAACTTCTGTAACAAGATGTGGAATGCCATGTCGCTGATTACCCGCTGGGAAGTAGACACTGTAGGCGAGGAAGACCCCATCAGTGCGATGGCCAGCACGTGGTTGGAAAGCCGTTTGGCGCAAGTAAATAAAGAAGTGACACGCTTCATCAGCGAATACCGCCTGGATGACGCGATCATGGAGTTGTACAAGTTTATCTGGGGTGATTTCTGCTCTTGGTACCTGGAGATGATCAAGCCTACTGATGGCAAAATCAATCCGCGGACCCTGGAGCGTACCGTTGCGGCCTACGAAGAAATGATGATTTTGCTACATCCTTTCATGCCATTCGTTACCGAAGAAATTTGGCACCAGCTCAGAGCACGCGAAACAGGAGACGATTGCTGTGTAAGTACTTGGCCTACCGCTGGTGACTTTGACAAGGACCTCATCGCTCGCGTAGAACTGGCCAAGCAAGCTGTAGTAAAAGTACGGGAGACTCGCTCCTCAAAAGGCATCAAAGGCCGTGATCCGCTAAAGATGCTGACCACCGTTGGTAGCCCTGGTGAAGCACTGGTAAACGATGCAGGCTTGCGGGCAGCTATCGAAAAGATGGCTTACCTGGAATCCCTGGAAGCGGTAGAAACGGAGCCAGAAAACGCTATTGGATTCCTCGTTGGTAATGATTCTTTCTACCTGGAATTGAACCAGGAGATTGATACGGCTGCCGAATTGGAGGAAAAAGAGAAGGAACTGGCCTACCAGATAGGCTTCGTGGCCTCGGTAGAAAAGAAGCTAAGTAATGAACGCTTCGTAAACGGCGCCCCCGCGGCTGTCGTAGATCGCGAACGCAAGAAATTGGCCGATGGCCAAGCACGTATCGCCAGCTTGACAGATGAGATTAAGCGCCTGAAAGGGTAGGGGAGACTTCAGCCTGCCCGCTGCTTCGTGGAATCAGGTGTAAAACCCTAGGGCAAATTCATGAATTTGCCCTAGGGTCACCCCACAGAAGCAATTTCCACATAAAAAACAAGATTACTGTGTGGCGGAATTCCCTGTCCACGACCGTCGGCTCCGTACCCTAGTTCGGAAGGAATAAACAGCGTCGCTTCATCGCCCCAGCGTAGTAGGGCAATGGCTTCGTCCCAGCCTTGAATTACTTCACCAGCGCCCAGAATGAAACGAGCACCTCGGATATTGCCAAAGGATTCGTCAAATACAGATGCCTTCTTTTCTAGCAAACCTACATAGTGAACCTCTACTTTCTGGCCCACCTTTGGAGCAATGCCTTCGCCTTGTTCATGTAAAATGTAACCTAAGCCCGAAGGGGTACGGGTGATGTCGAGTTCTCCATTTAGATATTCCTGACGAACTTGTTTTGCAAAAGCGACCCGGTCGGCTGATCGTGCGCGTAGTTTAGCTTTGGTTGGTCTTTTCATAGGCCGATTGTTCTTTTAAGTAGCGGAAGCACGCTGTTTTACATAAGTGCTAAAGGTAATATCAATGCTCAATATCTAGCCGCTGGAAGTATCCTTTTTTGATAAGTCAAGCTCAGTATCTAGCAAAAGAACTTCAAATCTATTGATAGGTTGGAGTCTTTTGGCCGATTCGGTGAGCTATCGCCAAAAGTTTCTAATATTACATTTTGTTACGAATATTGCATTTTTGGTACAATATTCGTAACATTGTACTGTGTTAGTAACAATCATTGAGGAGTATGCCAGCAGCTAAAAAAACAAGCAAGGGAGTTCAAGCGATCACAGAGAGTGCCAAAGCACTTTTCTGGAAGCATGGCATTCGCAGGGTTACCGTTGAAGAAATTTGCAAAGAGGCAGGTGTTAGTAAAATGACGTTTTACAGGAACTTTAGCAACAAAAATGAGATTGCCCGGCATGTATTAACTCAGGTGGTGGAACGTAGCACAAGTCGGTATGAAAAGATAATGAACCAGGATATCGCTTTCCCTGCCAAGATAGTAGAACTGGTGATTTTAGAGCGTGAAGAATCGAAGGGCATAAGTCAAGAGTTTTTAAAAGATATCTACGAAACGGAAGACAGTACTCTACAAAGTTTAATAGAGCAATACCAAGAGGAGGGCCGTCAGAGAATCATGCGAGACATGAAAAAGGCACAAGAAAAAGGCTGGATTCGGAAGGATCTGAAATTGTCTTTCTTGCTGTACATCTTGAACGATTTAGACAAAAAAGCCAGGGATGAAGAGTTGTTAGCCATGTACGAAAAACCGGAAGACCTGATCATGGAATTGACCAATTTTTTCTTTTATGGAATCTTGCCTTAAGGTATGTTAAAATGAGAATTAGCAGACATATAATCATTTTGCTTTTTGCAGCACCCATCGTATTGGTTGGTCAAAATAAAGTCGTGTATGATGGCCAGCTTTCGATAATAGGGAGTTATAGCCCCGATAATGAGTTGGATGCTTTTTTAGGAGGGCGATATATTCCGGAGTTCAGCTATGGTTTACCTCTTGATTCTACCAAGACCTTAGATTTTGAAGCCTCTGCTAATATTTCGGGGTCAGTTTTGTTTCATCCATTCAATGCTTCACATGAAGATGGGAATATCGACCCCTACCGTATCTGGGTGAGGTATTCTTCCAATCAATTTGAACTAAGAGCAGGCTTGCAAAAGATTGATTTTGGATCTGCTTCTATCCTCCGGCCTATCCAATGGTTTAATCAAGTAGATCCTCGTGATCCATTACAATTGACCAACGGTGTTTATGGATTGTTGGGGCGGTATTACTTTTTAAACAACACCAATATTTGGGTTTGGGCACTATATGGTAATGAAAAAACAAGGGGATTCGATGCTGTAAATACTTACAAAAAACACCCCGAGCTAGGCGGGCGAATACAGCATCCCGTGCCTAGCGGAGAAATTGCACTGTCCTACCATCATCGTACAGCCAACTCTGAAAACCTGCTCTTTGTTCCACAGTATGAAAAGATACCGGAAGATCGAATAGCTATTGATGGAAAATGGGATGTAGAAGTAGGGCTGTGGTTTGAAGCAGCCTATATCCACAAATCCAAAGATGTTGGTTTTTTGACCCATCAATCATTATTCAACTTGGGGGTAGATTATACGATTGGGTTGGGCAATGGCTTGAATGTCATCGCTGAGCATCTGCTCATATCAAGTGGCCAGGAAGCGTTTCAATTTGAAAATACAGGAAATATTACAGCAGTAACGTTGGCTTATCCACTGGGGTTTTTCGATAATCTTAGCTCTGTCGTTTACTACAATTGGGCATCAGAAGATTTATCCTTTTTTCTCAACTATCAGCATGAGTTCCAAAAAATCACTGGTTACGTAATGGCTTACTATAATCCGACAACACAGCCAGGTATTCAGCAAAACGAATTATTTAACCAATTTTCAGGACCTGGTATCCGACTAATGGTGGTCTATAATCATTAAAGAATAGCATGTAAATACTAAGGAATATGAATAAAGAAAGCGTCATAATAATTGAAAATGTAACCAAACGCTTCCCGGTCGGGGAAGGTGAGTTTACAGCATTGAAGAACATCAATCTTCAATTTAAACGAGGAGAGTTTACAGGCTTGGTTGGGCCAAGTGGTTCTGGTAAAACAACTTTACTTAATATCATTGGTTCTCTCGATTCTCCTACGGAAGGGAAGGCTATTGTTTTAGATAAAAACATTTCTGATTTATCACATCAGGAGTCGGCTTTGTTGAGAAACAAACACATAGGTTTCATCTTTCAGGTCTATAACTTGCTACCTGTCTACACGGTTTTTGAGAATGTAGAATTTGCATTGCTCCTCCAAAACTATAGCAAAGACGAAAGAAAGAAAATGGTGATGGAGGCACTGGAATGGGTAGGCTTGGCTGGTATGGCGAATAAAAAACCGGACAAACTTTCAGGAGGAGAAGGGCAGCGTGTAGCCATTGCCCGAGCTATGGTGAAAAGACCTGAGATCGTCATCGCCGATGAACCTTCAGCCAATCTGGATGCGGCCAATACTCACGCTATACTAAAGACCATGAAACAACTCAATGAAGAGTTGGGTACCACCTTCTTGTTTTCAACACATGATGAGAAGGTGATGGGATACTTGGAACGCATCATTCATTTACGCGATGGTGCTGTGGAGGAAGATGAGATTATCGAAGCTAATATTATGAAAAAATGAAACTAGCATTTCAATTGGCTTATAAAAACCTGATGGGCGCAGGCCTCCGTACCTGGCTTAATGTAGGCGTATTGTCCTTTTCCTTCATTATTATCATTTTCTACAATGGACTGATAGATGGTTGGAATGAACAGGCTAAGCGGGATAGTATTGCTTGGGAATACGGGCATGGGCAGTTTTTGCATAGCGAATACGACCCATTTGACCCGTTTACTGTCCTGGACGGGCATGGCGTCTTGAAAGAAGAGCAAAGCAAGAACTTGACGCCTATTTTGATTCGCCAAGCCTCTATTTACCCCGATGGTAGAATGTTATCCGTTGCACTCAAAGGCATTGATGTTAATCAATCGACCCTTGAACTTCCCATTCAAGCAATGAAGGAAAGTACCGCTGCTATACCTGCTATGGTAGGAGAAAATATGGCGAATGCTGCCAAACTTAAAGAGGGTGATGAAGTCTTGCTTCGGTGGAGAGACAAAGGCGGGACATTCGATGCAGCTAACATCACCATCGTTAAAGTATTTGATACCGGTGTGCCTACTGTTGACAATGGACAAATTTGGATTCCTATCCAAAAATTGTGGGACATGACGGGGCTCCAAAACCACGCCACACTCTTTGTTGCCAATGACCAGTTCCAAGCTACCAATATTTCAGGATGGAAATTTCAGAGCCAGGAGGAGTTGCTCAGCGACCTGACGGAGATTATTGCGATGAAAAAAGTCAGTGGGTCTATCATGTATTTGTTACTGTTGGCCATCGCATTGTTAGCCATCTTTGATACGCAAGTGCTTTCTGTGTTTAGACGGCAAAAAGAAATTGGTACCTACATCGCATTAGGCATGACCCGAAGCCAGGTGGTTGGTTTATTCACTGTTGAGGGAAGTATGTATAGCCTTTTGGCAATGCTAGTAGGAAGTATTTTGGGAATCCCTCTTTTCGCTTATTTAGCTAAAACGGGGATAGCTTTTCCTGCTGCATCACAAGATATGGGCATAGCTCTGGCTGATAGAATATACCCTGTCTTTGGGGTTCAACTGGTGCTGACAACTATTCTTTTAGTAGTCATAGCTGCAACTATTGTGAGCTTTTTACCCGCTAGGAAGATTTCTAAAATGAATCCTGTTTTAGCACTAAAAGGAAAATTACAATGATACAATTTCTATTAAAAGGAATATTGCGAGACAAAAGCCGGAGCCTACTCCCCATCACTGTAGTCAGTATTGGGGTAGCATTGACGGTTATGCTGAGCGCTTATATGGAGGGGGCTTTTGGCGACATGATCGACCAGAATGCTCGCTTTGAGACGGGGCATGTGAAAGTAATGACACAAGCTTACGCTGAAAATAAGGAACAGCTGCCCAATGACCTTGCCATCTTGGGGGTAGATGAGTTGACGCAATCACTCCAAAAAGATTTTCCTCAAATGGATTGGGTGAATCGCATCAAATTCGGTGGCTTGATTGATGTACCGGATGAGAATGGAGAAACCAAAGGCCAGGGGCCAGCAGCAGGCATGGCCTTTGATTTATTCGGCAATAGCGGTGAAGCCCAACGGTTGAATATTGAAAGTTCGCTGGTAACAGGAACGATGCCTACAAAGAAAGGAGAAGCGCTTATTGGGCATGATTTTTCAGAAAAACTAGAGGTCAAAATAGGCGATAAGATTACCTTTTTTGGAACGACGATGAACAGCAGCATGACCTTTCAGAATTTCATCGTTAGCGGCACTATTCGATTTGGAGCAGCGGCGATGGACAGAGGTGCATTAATTGTAGATATTTCTGATGCCCAGCACATGTTGGACATGGAAGACGCAAGTGGTGAACTGCTTGGCTTTTCCAAGCTAAACGTATACGACGATGAGCAGACGCAGGAAATGGCGGCACAGTTCAATGCAAAACACACCAGGGATGACGATGAATTTTCACCAGTCATGTTGCCGTTGAGAGAGCAGAATAACTTAGGGCCAATGCTGGATTATTCGAACATGATGTCTGGCATTTTTATATTCATTTTTGTTTTTGCTATGTCGATAGTACTATGGAATACTGGTTTGTTGGGAGGACTCAGGAGGTACCAGGAATTTGGCATTCGACTGGCACTAGGCGAAGCAAAAGGACAGATTTATCGTTCACTTCTCATGGAAGCCGTACTGATCGGCATCATCGGCTCCATCGTTGGTACGGCTATAGGTTTGGCAGCAGCCTATTATTTACAGATTGTCGGTATTGACATAAGCGGATACATGGACAATTCTACGATGTTGATGCCATCTGTATTACGTGCAAAAGTTACACCGGGCTTGTTTCTTATTGGGTTTGTTCCCGGTTTGTTGGCGATGGTCTTTGGGAATATGCTGTCAGGAATTGGCATCTACAGGAGAGAAACCGCCAGGCTATTTAAAGAATTAGAAGTGTAGGAGCCTCCAGCCCGAGGCTGGCGTTACGTTACGTAGCTCGCTATTCGCTCGGCCCAAGGTCCTGCCGCTAGCGCGTCAGCTACTACACATCACTAGGCCGACAGGAAATTCGCATTCTTGTCAGCGAACCAAAATAATCAATATGAAATATCTAATGTCATTCCTTTTTTTAACAAGTTTTGGGTTACTATCAGCCCAAAATACGGACACCTACCCCGATGCTTTAACCATCATTGAAAAGGTGGATGCTAACTTAGTTTCTGATTCACAAATCACCGAATCCGAAATGGTGATCCATGGGCGAAGAAATAGCAGAACGGTCCGTTCGATAGGATACACAATGGGAAATGAGAAATCCTTTTCCGAATATCTAGCACCAGCTAAAGAGAAAGGCACCAAGATGCTGAAATTAGAGGATAGACTATGGATTTATTCGCCAGATACAGACCGTAGCATCCAGCTTTCCGGGCATATGCTAAAGCAATCGGTGATGGGTTCCGACCTCAGTTATGAAGACATGATGGAAGATCGCAAACTTACAGAAATGTACGATGCAGAGGTCACGGGTTCAGAAACCATCGACGGAAGGGCTACCTGGGTAGTAGAACTGAATGCAAAAGTGGACGACGTTGCGTATGACAGCCGTAAAATGTGGATAGACCAAGAGCGCTTTGTACCCCTTAAAGAAGAACTCTACGCCAAGAGCGGACAGCTCCTTAAAAGAGTTACCATGAGTGATGTTGCTAAAATTGACGGAAGATGGTTTCCCAAAAAGATGAACTATAAGGATATGCTAAAATCAGGAGAGGGAACGGATTTCATCGTGCTAAGCATTCAGTTCAACCCTGAGATCCCTGAACACATCTTTAGCAAGGCTTCGTTGAGGATGTAAGTCGTAATTGATGATTAGTGTGCGTAAGGCGAGGCCTGAAGCTCGGCGGACGGAGGAGCAGGACAAGGGATGGGCAAGAGCGGTAGCGACAGACAGCCCGGTGCCGTATTGGCGTTTGCAACGCAACGCCAATAACGGCATGGCCCCAAATTAAGCTTAGTCTTCCCTTTTCTCAATCGGGCAAGTGCTGAGACCACAAAGCGTATACAAAGGGCAAAAGCTGACAACACTGGTAAGTAGAAAAACGCCAGCCAATACCAAGAGGACAACTCCCAATGTTCCCGTCAGCGTTCCTGAAAAGTAGAGCGCTGCAATGACAATGGCGACAATCACTCGGATCATGCGATCCATATTACTCATGTTCTTTTTCATTTCAATAAATTTTGGTGATTTTAATCTAGTTAAAGGTACAGGGCAAACCACCAATGAGTCAGTGACGTTCATCACTGAATTTGCTGGAATTTAAAATCCGTGAAAACTTGTTTGATCTGTTAAACGCTGAGGAACTTGCGACGATCACCGTAGGTAATCAGTGTTCTATCCTGTTATGCCTAGTTAGCTCCCAATTCCTCGAGCTTCCGCTTGCCATTTTCATTGTCGGGGTTTAATTCAATAGATTTTTGGTAGTTTTCAATGGCTTTAGCATTTTCTCCTAATGCCATGAGCACCTCTCCGTAACTATCGTAGACATTAAAGGCATTGGGGAATACCTGAATGGCCAGTTCAAAAACAGTTGCTGCGTCTTTCGCACGATTTTTTTCTAATAATTGGTAGCCAACAATGACCATTTCCTGCTCCTCGGTGTAGTAATTGTTATCGTCTTTAGTTTTTTTAAAAAAAGCAATTCCTTCGGTCGCTCCATTTTTTTCTATCACCTCCAACAAAGCGTATGCGATAGATTTTTTGGGTAGATCATACGGTTGACCGTAAAGAATTCCGTTGATGGCAATGGTCATTTCTCTCAGTTCCTGACTTTCAGTGTTGCTGAGTAAGATGATAGCAGATTTGCTGGAAGGAACCCTGGTGATTAGTGTTCTAAAACCATCCATACCACCGCCATGACTTACAGATGCTACGTGCTCGCCGGTGTTGCCTTTTGCAAGCTCACTAATAAACCAGCCGTAGCCGTAATGGCGACTTCGAGCTGGAGCGTATGGTTGGAATATCATATCGAGATACGCCTGAGGCACTAGCTGTTCGGTATACAAGGCTTGGTCCCAAATGTGTAAATCTTCTACGGTTGAGTAAAGGCTTCCTGCTGCGTAAGGCAACGACATGTCGAGGTAATTCATGTTTCGGTATTGGCCCCATATTTTGTAATAGCCAGAAGCTCTGTTTTTTAGGATGGACCATTGGTCATCATAGCCGGTATTTTCCATACCAAGAGGCGTAAGTATTTTCTCTTGGAGCACTTCTGCGTACCTCTTTTGAGTTACATTTTCAATAATGACACCAAGAAGAACGTAGCCGGAATTACAGTAGCTGTATTCCTCGCCAGGAGTGGACTCAAGGGGTAAATCCGCAAATAAATCCACAATCTGCTGAGGGCTGTGCCGGTTGCGTTCAAAGCTCCGGTAGTTAGAAAATCGACCATAATCAGGGATGCCAGAGGTGTGAGTGAGCAAGTGGTGGATGGTTACGCGTTCGGCCGTTTCCTTGGGGTAATCGGGTAGATAGGTAGAAATGGGCACCTGTAGATCTAGCCTGTTTTCAGCAACGAGTTGCATGATTAGCATTGCTGTAAACTGTTTGGTAATGGAAGCTATTCGGTGCTTGGTATCTGCTGCGTTGGGGTTGCCCCATTCCATATTGGCAAAACCAAAGCCATTTTTGTAGAGAACTTCTCCTTCGTAGGATACAAGAACAGAGCCGTTGAATTTGCCATAGTTTGTATACGTACTAATGAGTTCATCTAGCTGTCGTGTCTTCTGTTGGTTAGTGTCAGTTGATAAACTATTTGAGTTGGATTGGCCTGTGCAGGAGAGGATGAAAATTGATAGAAGGATAAGAGAGGTAACGAGTGTTTTGATTTTCATCGCGATGTTTTTTGATTTTGATTAGGGCCAAAGTAGATGAATGAATAGCTGGTAATGTCATTTTTTAAACCGTTTAACAGCCAGATAACATGTTGTTTTATTGATTATCACCTATTTTCGGCTTTTATCTATCTCGCTAAAATCGCTTATGAAGTATTTAGACATTATCGTCAAGCTGCGTAAAATAATTCGTTCTATCAATTTGGAGAGCAAGCGGATAGAGAAGCAGTTTGGCGTGAGTATCCCTCAGTTGATGAGCCTGCAGTACCTGTCAGAGCAGGAGGATTACAAGGCTACAGCCTCTCAATTGAAGGCTTACCTGAAGTTGAATGCGAGCACCATGAGCGGTATTGTTAGTAGGCTGGAGCAAAAAAGCTTGGTAGCACGGCTACGGAATCCACAAGATCGTAGAGCTACCTTTATAACGCTCACGGCTAAAGGGGCAGAGTTGCTGAAAGACCCTCCTGGTACTTTGCAAGAAAAGCTGACGGCTCGATTAAGCAAGCTTTCGCCAGAGCGTATTGCAAGCTTGAATGAGCATATTGATTTGCTTGTGCAAATTATGGATGCGGATGATTTAGACGCATCTCCGATTATTACGACAAAAGAAATAGGCAAGGAATAACTTGTTTAGTTTCTATAGGAACTATTTTTTTGTTACCTTCGCTTTTGTTAGAGATTTTATCAAAAAAATATTTGCATGTCAGATCAGCAGAAAATTGCTACCGCTAAGGAAAAAGAAACATTGCGCGTTGCTCACAGAGAATGGAAAACAGTTAGAAAAGAAAGACAGTGTAAGGATTATTCCTATATGTTTTATTGGGAACAGGTTACCTGCTGTGCTGCGTTATAACTCATCCCTAAGTTTGGCTAATGTCAAGCGGTGATAAGCAACAAAAAAAGCTTCCGTGAAAACGGAAGCTTTTTTTGTTGCGAGAATAACATGAAATTCGACTGCTTACATGGCGGGCTGTAAGTCTCTGGCACGAATACGAAGCTTACGGATTACCTTGTTCTTGATCTGGCGTACCCGCTCACGAGAGATACCAAATTGTTCACCTATGTCATCCATAGACATAGGGTGTGTTTTATCAATACCGTAGTACATAGCGATAATTCTCGCTTCCTGTGGACTCAGTTTTGACAAGAGTAATTTCACCTGCTTTTGTTGAGACTCTAAAACGGCCAAGTCATGGTCAGGGCTGGGAGTGTTGTGGTCTTGTAGCAAGGTTACAAGGGTTGTGTCCTCGCCTTCTTTAACCGCAGAATCAATAGAGCGGCATTTCTGCGAAAACTCAAGGCTTTTACGCACTTTGTCTTCTGAAAACCCAGTATGTTGAGCAAGCT
This sequence comes from Lewinella sp., assembly GCF_050633125.1. NCBI lineage: Bacteria > Pseudomonadati > Bacteroidota > Saprospiria > Saprospirales > Lewinellaceae > Lewinella > Lewinella sp. The sequence goes on along the minus strand of NZ_JBOEFX010000079.1, from coordinate 20,518 downwards.
CGTGTACACTTGGCTCTCGCTCGTTTTGTTGTAGAAGTCTAGAATGTTCCTTCTTTATTTTAGTAGATAGCGCGTGGTGGTTTAGAGGGATCCTTATTTTTCGTCCTTTCTCATTAATCGCTTGAATGATCGACTGACGAATCCACCATACCGCGTAAGAGATAAATTTGAAACCTCGGGTAATGTCGAACCGCCGAGCTGCTTTGATAAGACCAATGTTTCCCTCGTTGATAAGATCGCCTAAATACAATCCTGTGTTTTGGTATTGCTTTGCTACAGATACAACGAAGCGAAGGTTGTGTTGTACAATCTTGGAGAGTGCAGTGCTATCGCCAGCCTGAAAGTTTTTGAAAAGACTTACTTCTTGTTCCGGGGATAGTACTTCGTGCCGGGCGATTTCAGTGAGATATTTTTCTAGTGATTTTTCATCACGTCTAGTAATCGAACGTTCAATGGTTAATGCTCGCATTTAATTGTTTTATGTTAAAGTATAAGATGGGAGTGCTGAACTCTTTATTATACAAAAAAAATCTTACAAAAACTAATTATCTGGGCACTTTCTTTGAGGTTTTGATAGCTTCTTTATAAAAATCTGGTCACTCATGATTTTTATTAACTCTTTCTAGTTTCTTTTTTTATACCTATCGGAAATATTACCTTGGTGTACCTAACCAAAACCAACCACCATGACTGATCTGGACATTGCCCGCCAGGTGACACTCCAACCCATTACAGAAATTGCCGAAAAACTTGGCATTGCTGTAGATGATATTGAGCAATACGGAAAATACAAAGCCAAGCTCCCTCTTGATAAAATTGATAAGGAACGCGGAAAAGCAAGCAAGCTTATCCTGGTCTCCGCCATTTCACCAACCCCCGCAGGAGAAGGGAAGACGACCATGTCGATCGGCCTTTCTGAAGGCTTGAACCGTTTGGGTAAAAAGACGACTGTTGTCTTACGAGAACCTTCTCTCGGCCCGGTTTTCGGGATCAAGGGCGGTGCCACCGGCGGCGGCTATTCGCAGGTACTCCCAATGGAGGATATTAACCTGCATTTTACCGGAGATTTTTCCGCCATAGAGAAAGCACACAACTTACTTTCCGCCATTATTGACAACAACATTCAGAGCAAAACTAATTCTTTGGGGCTCGATGCCCGTACGATCTCCTGGAAGCGGGTGATTGATATGAATGACCGGGCACTGCGTCGGATCATTGTAGGTTTGGGCGGCACTGGCTCTGGCGTACCTCGTGAAACAGGCTTTGATATTACAGCGGCCTCTGAAATCATGGCCATTTTATGTCTTTCCGAGGATTTGATGGATTTGAAAAAACGCTTAGGGAATATCTTCGTAGGCTATACGCTCGATAAAAAGCCGATTTTTGCTCGCGACCTCAAAGTCGAAGGAGCAATGACGGCCTTGCTCAAAGATGCCATCAAGCCCAACCTGGTACAAACCATAGAGGGCAACCCCGCCATCATCCACGGTGGGCCTTTCGCCAATATCGCTCAGGGAACCAATTCCGTGATTGCTACCCGTATGGGCATGACTTTCTCTGATTATACCGTTACGGAAGCCGGTTTTGGACTTGACCTCGGGGCCGAGAAGTTCCTGGATATCAAGTGCCAAAGTGCGGGTCTTTCTCCACGCGCAATCGTTGTGACGACGACCATTAGAGCACTCAAGTACCACGGTGGTGCCAAGTTGGATGCGCTAACTGTTCCCGATTTGGAAGCCCTGGCCAATGGTATCCCCAATCTGGAGAAGCACCTCGAAAATGTTAAGCAATTCAACATCACACCCGTCGTAGCGATCAATCGTTTCACCACGGATACCGATGAAGAGGTTGCCCTGGTACAAAAAGTAGCGGAGGACCTAGGTGTTGCTGTTGCAGTAGCAGAGGTTTGGGCCAAAGGCGGAGAAGGCGCACTGGATTTGGCCGCCAAGGTCATCGAAATTGCCGAAGCTTCCACCACCGATTTTACCCCCACGTACGCATGGGAATCGGACGTGAAAACCAAGATCGAAGCCATCGCCACCAAGATTTACGGTGCCGCAAATGTCGATTACAGCGCAGAAGCCAAACGCGATCTGCGCACCATCAGCAATCTGGGCCTAGATCACTTGGCGATCTGTATAGCCAAAACACAAAAATCCCTTTCGGATAATCCCAGATTGTTGGGTCGGCCCAAGGATTTCACCATCACCGTTCGCCAAATTGAGATCGCTGCTGGTGCAGGCTTCCTGGTTCCCATCACAGGGAACATCATGCGCATGCCCGGCCTACCCGCTCACCCCGCCTCCGAACGCATCGATATTGATGGAGAAGGGAACATTACAGGCTTGTTTTAAGTAGCCTTTTGCTGCGTAGCCGCATGGGGGGCATTCCTGTGCGGCTGCGTAGTGAAAAAAGAGTTTGGTTACTTTCGGTATGTATTCCTGTAAATTGACTGTATTTATGACCAATTTGCCAATAGCTAATGAATGGAAAAGCGCGTCAAGTTGATTTGCTATTCCAAGTGAAGCGATACGCTGATGCTGAAAAAATTATTCGTAAATTATTAGAAGAAGAACCAAATAATAGCACTTCCCTTACTTGGTTGGCCCTTTGTCGATTCAATCAGAGAGACTCAAAAGGGGCAGTAGACTTGGTGATGAAAGCACTCGAAAAGAACGAACTGCCTGCAACCAATTACCTTCTATTAGCGCAAGTATATATAGACCAAGCATCCTACCTTAAAGCTTTGAAGTGGTTAAATAAAGGCCGCAGCTCTTTTCCTAATGATTTTCGGTTTTTATATTATTGGGCTTTTATACTATTACGCGAAGGAAGGAGAACAGAAGCTTTAAAGCATATTGACAAGGGACTGGAACTAGCACCAGAAAGCATTGATCTTTTACACCTTAAGATTACGATACTTCGGATTGAAGGGAAAATAGAAGCGGCTTCTGCTGTTTTGGAAATGGCTCAAAACCTGAATCCTGTCCATCAAGAGAATCATGGGAATAAAGGATGGATTAATTTAAAAGAGAAGAATTTTGAAGAAGCACTAAGTGCTTTTGAAGAAGCTTTGTCCCTCAATCCCAAATCCTTAAATTATATTAAAGGTTATCGCTATGCGCTAAAGACGAAACATTTTTTGTGGTATAGGTTTTTACTCCGAATTATATTAGATCATAAAAACACGATCAAGTGGATAGGAGTGGCCTGTATTGGTCTGATATTTACGAATGTGTTCTTGGTGGCTATGAGTTATATTGACAACTTCTACTTAATGTATATCAGTGTGGGCGTTCTAGTGGGAATTGCGTTACGGTCTTCAATAGTATATTACCTTGATACTCTTGCTGATTTTATTTTAGCTCGACAGGAGAAATACAAGCTTTCCTACACTCAAGGAGAGCGAGAAGAATTCAATAAACAATTGACGATCCTCTGTATTTTTGTTTTAGGAATAGGTGCCAGCGTTTTAGCAGTATTACTGCAATGATGCTGAGTCAGGGGTGAAAATTAGGAATAATGGAAAATACCAACAACTTCGCGCATACTGCAATGCTGATAAGGAAGCCTGTCGAAGAGGTTTTTCAAGCGTTCATTGATCCAGCGATTACCACGAAATTTTGGTTTACTAAAAGTTCTGGGAAAATGGAAGAGCAACAAACGATATCGTGGACCTGGGAGATGTACAATGTCACCATTCCAGTGGAAGTTAAAAAGATAATTCCTAATGAGGCGATTATTATAGAGTGGGGAAATTATGAGCAGAAATCTCTTGTTAAATGGGGCTTTAAAACACTGGGAAGAGATAAAACCTTTGTTTCAATAACAAACAGTGGTTTGCAAGGCACAGCGGATGAAGTCATCTCCGCGATCCGGGATTCAACGGGAGGATTTACCTGGCTGTTAGCTGGCTTGAAAGCTTACTTGGAATATGGTATTGAATTGAACCTTACAGCAGATAGATTTCCTGAGGAATTGAGGGGGCAATAGGCCCCCCATTCGTATAAATACATTTATGCATTTACATGGATTGGTTGAACCTCATATGGTTCAAATTCACTAAAAAGCCCGTGTTCGACCTCTTACCTCAGCAGCACCACATCCCCCTTCAGCACAATCACCTCGCCAGTGATCAACCGGACCTCGGCAAAGTAAACGAAGACCGCGGCATTCATCTCTTCACCATTGAGCTTGCCATCCCAGCCGTAGAGCGGGTCGTTGGGTTGGAAGGGGCCCTGAATATAGACTTGGTTGCCCCAGCGATCAAAGATCTGGAATATTTCGATTTCAGCGACAGATTGATCCGCGAAAATCATTAGGATATCATTCGAACCATCACCGTTTGGCGAAAATGCAGAAGGAATGTAGACATTGATATCCTGCTCTACGAAGATGCGTTTGATATCACTGACGGTACAGCCGTTGGCATCCCACAATTCCAGTTGGTAAATGGTCGTTTCCGTGGGTGCTGCGTAGGTAATAAAGGTATCCGGTTGGCTAAGTCCGTCGGTCGGTGTCCATTGCCACGAAGTAGGAGTGAAGTCAATAATAGGATCAATCAATATGCTGTCACCTAGCTGTATGGTCTCGTCCCCTCCCAGCTCTAATTGCAGCAGTTGCCCTTCCGGAACGCCAGCATTCACCATGATCTGACAATCATTGGCATCCTGAATATATACAGTGTAGCTACCGGCCATCAAGTCAGGCAATAGGGTAGGGAAGGCCCCTAGACCGCTAAAGAACTCGTTGTCCAAGCTATATTCGTAGGGAGGGCTTCCTCCAAAGACCGTATCGATGGTAATGCTCCCGGTATTACTACCGAAACAACCTGCGGAAGCACCGAAAAGTGAAGTTTCAATAGGCGTTGGTGCCGTAATTTCGATATCCGCTACCTGGGTACAGCCGGGCAAGTCGGTCACCGTTACGGAATAGCCCCCCGCAGGAAGATTATTAATACTAGAGGAAGTTGCCATCGTATTCCACGCGTAGGTAAATGGGCCAATGCCCGACAATACATCCACGGTCAGAATACCGTCTTGCTGACCGGCACAACTGATACCCGTTCCTCCACTGCTATTCGTAATGGCCACATCAATGTCCAGGTTACTAGAGCGAATCAGGCGCTGGTCGTCTTCAATCCTTACCGGGCAACCACTCGCGCTGGTCACGGCATCGAGGTCAATGACGATATCATTCCCATTGCCCATACCTACATTAATGTCGTAAGTGCCTTCGTTCAAGTCATCCAGCATCAAGTTGAAACCGGTAGACACGGAAAGGGAGACATCAAATTGATCATTACCCACCAAGGTGAAAGAAGCAGGAAGTGCCTGGTTACTACAAATCACGGTATCTGCTCCCAGGCTGGCAAGTAATTCCGGCCGGAAAGTAGCGGTAACAAGAATAGTGGAGTCGCATCCGTTAGCGGCCTCATTTTCCAGAATAACGATGCCACTATTGTTTAGTGCATCAAAGGTTTGGTTGCCAATGGTCAGGCTTTCGCCGAAACAAAGTAATGTATCCAGATCGTTGAGGCTGCTAGGAAGGAAGGTTAAATCAACCACGACTGTTGAGTCACACCCATTGGTGCTGGCCGCAGGTAACACGACCATACCGCTAGCGTTGGCAGCATTGAAGAGGCTATCTCCAACCATTATCTCTTCGCCAGCACAGAAAGTACCTTCTAGCAAGCTCTCCGCCGGCGGGTGGAAGTCCAGGTCAACCTGAACAAGCGAATCACAACCGCTACTTGCTCCGTTAGGGATAAGGATGTCGTAAAGGCCGGGGTCGCGTAGAATGCTGTCCCCCACCATCAGTGAATCGCCCAAGCACAAGACCGCATTGAGCGGATTAGGTACCAATGGAACGAGGTTAAGCGTAACAACAATCAATGAATCACAGCCATTAGCGGCCTGGTCAGGTAATTCCAAAATATCTACGAGTCGATTTTCATCGAATATTTCTCCGGCAATAATTAAGGTATCTCCCGCACATAGGTCATCATTAATATTATTGATACCTGTAGCTAGTTCTGTAAGGTTAACAGTGATGGTTGAGTCACAGCCATTGCTACTGGCATTGTCCAATACGACCACGCCACTGCTGTTGCCTACAAAGAATTCCTCTCCTCCATAGGTGACGGTATCTCCCAGACAGATATTATCTTCGATCAAAAGCGTACTCGCCGGGAAGAAAGTTAGGTTTACAACCACGGTACTATCACAACCACTGCTTGCAGCACTTGCTAAAATCACCTGGCCACTTGGATTATTTACATCAAAAACTTCTGTACCAATGGTAACGGAGTCTTCCAAACAGATAGTAGTGGTTAGGTTACCAATTGCTGGAGGTAAATAACCAAAGGTAGTCGTGTCAGTCAGTGTACTTTGGCAGGTAGCGTCTTCGAGTAAGGTAAGCACTACTTCAAAATCGCCAGCCGGAATACTTTCATTGGCTGGGCAAATAATCAGGCTATCTTCGGTTTGATTAAACGTCTGTTGTAGGCTGGTTGTATTTCCACCAAAATTGATCTGATAATAGAGATCAAATGGCGCAGTACCCACAAAACTCAGCGGCAAAGCATAGCAACTATCGGCACAAATAATTGCACCCGCTCCGCTGGTCATCGTCGGGTTGGCTTGGCCATCTGCCAAAGTGGTCGTCGCAATGGCTTCACAGCCCGCAGCATCGGTCACAGTTACGCTGTACATGCCTGCTCCCAATCCTGTTTGGTCACCAGTAGGGCCTTGGCTGTCTAGCGAACTATCACTCCATGCAAAGGTGTAATCCGGGGTGCCGTTGATCAACTGAATGCCAATAGCACCATCCATAACACCATTACAACTAGGGTCGGTACCCGAGAGGACGATGCTGAAATTACAGGTGTTGCTGTCTGTTAAGGTAAAGCTGCAAGTTTCTTGGCAGCCGTTACTATCCTCTACCGTGATGGTATAGGAACCAACACTCAGGTCTGTTATAGAGAAAGTCCCCGGCGTATTGACCGTAGCCATTCCCATGACGGGCCCATCCCAGCTGACGGTGTAGGCGGGGCTTCCTCCTGAGAGGATCACATCCACACCACCATCGGTACTAAGAGGCGTTGTAGGCTGAGTAATCTGCGAGCAATTCAGGAAAACCGCTGGAGGGTCAACCAGTGTGAGGCTTGTTGTTTCTACACACCCTGCTGCGTCGGTAACGGTTACTTCGTACAGTCCCGCAGCAACGCTTGTATGATCTTCTGTACCATCAAAGGCATCAACATTCCAATCGATACTCACGATGGGGAAGCTGCTATCGATGAATAAATCGAGGCTTCCGGTTGCTGAACTGGCACAGTCTGGGTTGGTGCCTTGTAAATCCAGTGCGAGATCGCAAGTTGCAGCACTCAGGATCGCCATGCAGCTTGTTGTACACCCGGCGTCGTCTTCTACTGTAATCGTATAAGTACCTGCTCCAAGGTTATCAATAAGGAAGTTGCCCGCTGTTGCGAGGTTACCAGAACCGTTTGTTGGGCCAGTCCAGGTGATAGTGTATGGAGCCATACCGCCGCTGGTGGCCAGGTTGATACTGCCGTCCGTAGCGCCTGCATTACTCGGGTTGGTCGTTGCCGAGCAATCGAGCACAATTGCCGGTGGGCCGGGCACGATGAAACTCAAGGTTCCAATACAACCGGCGCCGTCTGTAACCGTTACACTCAGAGAGGTGCCGGCAGTAAGCCCCGTAGCGGTATCCATCCCATCAAAGGTGTCGTCACTCCAGTTGAAAGTATAGCTAGGTATTCCGTTATCAGGTGTTACTGTGACAGAACCATCAGCGCTGTCGCTACAAGTCGGAGGAGTCCCGTTTTGGCTGAGGGTTATCGAACAGGGAGGTACTTGTAAATCAACGCTACAGGTTGTGGTACATCCATCAGGGTTCGTTACCGTAATTTGGTAGATGCCCGGAGGTAGGTTGTTTTGTGTAAAACTGTTGGGAGGCATTGCGTTTTCCGTAATCGTACCAGCGTTTCCGGCACCATCATCATAAGCAACAGTATAGGGGCCGCCAGGGCCGTCATTGATGGTAATGGTCAATGCGCCATCCGTAGCAGCAGGTCCGGAAGGTAGATTTGTCGCAGCGCAGTTGATTGCGTAAGCCTCGGGATCCGTAAGGGTAATGCTAGCCATTTCCACACAGCCCAATTGATCAACGACGGTGACATCATAAGTGCCTGCCAGTAGGTTGTTGGCAGTGGTCAACCCGTCCAGGTTGTCATCGTTCCAGTCGATCGCGGTAATCGTTTGGGTACCGGTAATTTCAAGGTTAAGGGTGCCGTTTGCTGCTCCTGCACAAAGGGGATCGTTACCTGTAAGGTTAAGACTGAGGTCACATGTTGGGTCAATGACAAAAGAACAACTTTGGCTACAGCCATTGTCATCGGTAAGGGTAAAGGTATAGGCACCGGGCGGTAAGACGGCCGTGTCCCAGAACCCCGGGTTGTTTTCAGTAAAGCTGATGTTCACGGGCCCTGCCAAGTCCAACAGGTAAAAAGGAGTACCTCCATCATAAGTAAAGGTGTAGCTGCCAGGGCCACTTCCCTCACCCGTCGCGTTGGCGCGGCAATCAAGTGTGAGAAGAGCAGGCTCGGCAATGGTAGCAGTTTGTTCAAAAGTACAGCCATCCATGTCTGTGATAGTCAGAGTGTACATGCCGGGAGCAAGGCTATTCAACTGATCTAGTCCATCGTATTGATCGTCTGACCAATCGTATTGATAATTGGGAACCCCATCATTGATTACAACACTGATGCTTCCATCATCTGCGCCGTTACAGCTTGCGTCGGTAGGCATTAGCGAAAAGTTGAGGACACAAGTGGTAGCTTGGATGGTGAACATGCAATCCGTCACACAACCATTGTCATCAGTGATGGTAATGGTATAGTCACCGGGAATCAGGTTGCTAAAGGTATAACTGTTTGGACTCAAGTCGATTAGGCTGGCATTAGTTGGCCCGGTAAGTACTGCATCATACAATGGGCTGCCGCCACTAATGTCAAAGCTCGCCTCTCCATCGTTTGCACCGGCTGAGGTCTCGTCATTGACGACCATGCAGGTTAGATCAAGTACAGCAGGAGCTACAAGGTCGATATCGGCAAAAGCCTCGCAGCCGTTTCCATCGGTAAAAGTAAGGGCATAAAAACCGGGCGAAAGGTTCGTCAGTACCTGTTGGCCGTCATAAGTGTTGTTGTTCCAATCAAAGGTGTAGGGCATTGGTCCGGTAACGGTCACCGAAATTTCTCCATCTGTAGCACTGTTACAGCTTATTGGGCTATCTAGGTTAATAGTAGCCTCCGGCTGGTCGAGTACAGTGAGGGTGACTTCTGCGGTTTCGGAAACGCAGTTGCCATCGTCGATAGCGGCATAAACAATGTCGTTTCCACTGGTATAGCTGTTTGAGGGGGTAATGGGGTTGTTACCAGCTTGGTCGGTAAACCAAAGCACGGTTTCACCTGAGTTTCCATTAACCGTATCGTCGGCTAGTGTTAGGTCGAAAGTCGCTTGTCCACTTCCGTCGTCACAAGCTTCCAGGCTTGCTGTATTGGCCGTGGCTGCGGTGCCAATGGTAATTGTTTCGGAAGGCCCCGGAGCCAGCGTGAATGTACATCCAAAGCTGGAGGTGATTTCGTTAATGCTAAAGGTGGTTGTTTCCGTTACGGAAAAAGTCAACTGGTCGAGGTTGGTTACACCATTATTAGTAGAAACAGTAGTGCCTCCACCGTCGGTAATGAGGAGGTCAAAATCGTAAGCATCACCATTGGGTAAGGAAAAAGTAAGGGTGACATTTTCAGGATCACAACTATTGGTAATATCGAGGCTAATGTCTACGGGGTCTGGCATTTCATCAATGAGTAAAGTCACTTCTACGGGATCGGAGAAACAACCTCCTCCGCCATCAACAACAGCATAGATTATTGCTGGCCCGGAAACATAGCTGCCGGGGTTGTTAATCTGGTTGTTAAGCGCAAGGTCTTCGTAAAATTCTACAGGATTACCAGAAAAATCATTGATGATGTCTTCCAATGAACTTAGATCGAAGGTTCCTTCTCCAAAAGTATTTCCACATGCTGTGATACTGGCGGGAAAAGCATCGGGAGCATCTTCGATATCAATAATGTATTCTTCGCCGGGGGAGAAGATGACTTCACAGAAAGCAGGCCCTGGGCCGGTAACACTATTTAGCACAAAAATGTGGCTTTCGCTAATGTCAATATCGAAGTTGTTGTCGCCATCCATGCCGGTAATGGTGATGTCGTTGACTGGCCCGGCACTTACAGGGCCATAGCTGACTTCGAAAGTATAGTCGCCAAATGGATTGGCAGGAGTGTTGATCGTTACCTCTATTGTAGCATTGCCACAAGCACTGGAAGGTGAAAAAGACAGGAATAGATCATTGGGATCAATGGTGATCAAGTTAAGGGTAACCTCAGAAGGAGCGGAAATACAGCCGCTACCATCATCAATTACAGCGTAAACGCTGCCTGCATTGGAGGTGTAATTGGTTGGCGTAAAAATTTCAGTATTGAGACCCAAATCTTCGTAAAAAATAACCGTTCCGGGTTGGCCATTCAAGATGCTACCTTCTGCGTCCGTTAGGTCAAAAGTCCCCTGCCCGGAACCATCGTCGCAAGCTTCTAGGCTGGCATCCTCGGGGGTAGCACCGCTGTCTACAATTAATTCTAGTTCTGCAACCGAAATACAACCCGCACTACTCTGAACACTGGCATAAAGGGTAAGGTCACTGGCGGTGGTCACATCACCAATGATAGGAGAATCACCGCTAGCTGCATCGGTTGGGTTATTGTGATAAGTCACCGTCCAATCGGGATCACCGCCGGTGATTTGGCCATCGGCGTCGCTGGGCGTAAAAGTAGCCATGCCGTTGCTAGCTGGGCATTCCGTGAGCATCGCATCGTTAGGGTCAGGGTATTCGTTAAGGTCGATAGAAACAGGAACGATATTACTCTCACAGCTGCCATCTGTAATGGTGGCATACACGGTAGTCTGGGAATTATTGATGAGTGTGAAAAGGTCGCCAGGGTCAGTTGGATCAAGAGGATTGTTTCCTGCCATATCAAAAAACCAGTTGACGGTCACCGAAGGATCAAAGTTGGTGATCTCATCGAGAATATCATCCAGATTTAGAATTTCCCCGGAAGGAGGAAAGAGGCTATAGCAAACGATAAGTGGAGAGGGCGGGTTGATCGTTAGCGGTGGTGGTGCATTAATCGTTACACTGGTGGTTGCAAAACACCCGCTGTCGGCATCATCCTGCACAACGATGTCATAAGTGCCCGGCATTAAACCGGTAAAGGTTCCAGACGGCTGAAAATCGCTGCCGTTGTTTATGGAGTATTCAAGGTCACCACTGAGGCCACTTCCTGTTGCATCTATAACGATCTCGCCATCATCGCTATCGCTACAGGTAAGGTCTACGGTCATTACATCATCAATGTTGACCATACAGTTGGCGCAAACAGCGGGGATTGGGATACCATTATCGTTGGCTTCTTGTTCGGTGTAGCAAAGAATGGTAATATTGTCGATCTCCATCCATTCGTTAGTTGCCCACATGGACATGGTAATGACAATGTTAACATTACTGGGGTCAGCTCCGGGTTGATTGACGCAAAGAGGGTCGGATTCTGCCGAGCCAGAGGCGGCCGCATTACAATCGAGACCTAAGACCACATTGTCATCACTTACACTTCCTGTATTAATTTCCCAGGCAAGAAAGTCCCAACAGTTATTACAATCTGAATTCGAGATCGCATCCGCAGGGTCTCCGCTACACCCAGGAGGTCCACTAAAGGCACATTCGTCAGCACACTCTAAGTTTCCTGAACCACTGTAGCCTATTGAATTATAGTCAAACTGAAAAGTAACCAATAGGCATCCTGTTGCGTCAATTCCATTGGCCGTGAAAAATGCTGGCCCATTAGTATCGTTACCACGCATTTGTCCTACGCGTGTTTCAAAGAAATCACCAGTAGGTATACAGTCGGGGCAACTTGTATTCCAAGTATAGCCCTCTGCACTCGTTCCAGTGGTAGCCCCATTGTACTCAGGCCCAGCTACGGGCTCAAAGTCTTCCGAAAAAAGGACAGTCTGACTGTTGATGGCATTTAGAAAAAAAGTCATCAATAGAACGAGAAAAATAGTACGCAAAAATATCATGCAATCAGCATTTTAGCGGTTTGTAACAAGAGGGCTTCCTGAGGGATTCCCTTATTGGCACGGCAACGGTGTAGAGACGGTCGCTTTATAAATCCCAAGTAAGCTCGGGGTTTTATGAGTTTGAGTAGTAAACCGGAATAGAGTAGTAGTACAAAGTCGTAAAATTAAAGAACTAAATGATTTGTTCAGTGGAATTCTGCATTAATAGAACTTTAATTAACACAAATGACGACGAACTTTACGTTGATAATATTTTTTTGTTAGAAAGACACAAAAATATAATCTAAAGCCTTATCTTTGCAGCCGCTTTAAAAATACAGCTTTGAGATGCGCGGGTGTCTTAAGGTCTAAAAGTAGACAGGGCTATGGATTCGCTCCAACCGTACATTCTCCCGCTCAAAGGTTTAGGTGATGGCTTACACAAGTTTGACTTTCTGATTGATGGTGATTTTTTTCGGGCTTTCCCGGATTGTCCTGTTGAAGAAGGCAAAGTTGAACTAAAGGTGACCATGGATAAACGGCCTCGCTTGCTGGTATTTGACTTTTCTTTTACAGGATGGGTCAAGTCTACTTGTGATCGTTGTCTGGTTCCGATAAACTTGCCAATAACTGGTGAAAACCGATTGTTGGTAAAATATGGAGAAGCCGAAGATACAGTAGATGATGAAGACGTGGTCTATATTCCATTAGAGACATCTAAATGGAGTTTGGCGCAATATGCTTACGAGTATGTGCTGTTGGGCTTGCCTATCATCCAAGTATACGCCTGTGAAGAGGATGAAAATCCTCCCTGTGACTTTGATACGTTAGATCGTTTGGAAGGTACAGGAAATGATGAAGCGGAAGAAAACCCAAGCAACCCATTTAGGGATGCTTTCAAGGACTGGAATAAAGAGTAAAAACTCTTATCCGTCTTTATTACTGAACCATATAAGAAGTTGCCCGACGAGTTTGGGCAAAGCCGATAAAAACAAGAGAAATGGCACATCCTAAAAGTAGAATTTCCAAGCAGCGCAAGCGCAAGCGTCGTACTCATTACAAAGCTGACGTACCTCACGTAGCTACATGTAAAGTTACTGGTGAAAGCCACCTACGTCACCGGTCTTATTCTGATGCTGAGGGTAATACTTATTACCGCGGTAAGGTTTTAATTAAGGCCCCAGAACTCGATTAAAGGCGGTGCTGCCATCGAGGCAGTGTACTGTTTTGCAAAGCAATGCATCGCTGTTTCGTGTAAAATATTTAGAGCTCCTACCTGTCATTGTTCAGGTTAGGAGCTTTAGTCGTCTAACTAATACCAGCTTAATAAAATATAAAATTTTATGAAAACGATTATCAATACCACCAACGCTCCCTCTCCGGTAGGCCCTTATAATCAAGCTACTGCCCACAATGGTACGCTTTATGTTTCCGGTCAAATTGCGATTGAGCCTGCTAGCGGAGAATTGCTTACCCGAACTATTGAGGAAGAAACCCATCAAGTGATGAAAAACCTGCAAGCTATTTTGAAAGAGGCAGGTCTGACATTTGAAGATGTACTTAAATGCTCTGTTTTTGTAGGGGATATGAATAACTACAGCCGTATCAATGCTGTTTATGCTACTTATTTCAATGAGGACACGGCTCCTGCTCGTGAATTGGTAGAGGTCACCAACTTGCCTAAATTTGTAAATATTGAGATCTCATTACTGGCTGCGATGAAGTAGCATCTTTTGAGTTAACACGCCTCAATACTGTTAGGGTCTTAATCTTTGTACTACGCTAATTATGAGCACGATTTTATCGGGTATCCAGCCCACGGGTAATCTTCATTTTGGCCGTTATTTTGGAGCTATCCAAAACTGGATGCGATTACAAGAGAAACATGATTGCCTTTATTGTGTGGTGGACTATCACGCAATGACCATGCCTTTCCAGCCCCAGAAATTACGCCAAAATAGCTGGGAACTCATTTTTAACCTGTTGGCTATCGGGATTAAACCCGAGAATCTTTTTATTCAATCCATGGTCCCAGAGCATACCGAATTGAACTGGGTTTTGAATTGTTTTTCAAGCTATGGGCAATTGACCCGCATGACGCAGTTTAAGGACAAAAGCTCCCAAAGTGCCGATAAGTCAGAAGGGTTTATTAGTGTAGGTTTGTATACTTATCCTGTTTTGCAAGCCGCAGATATCCTCATTTATCGGGCAACCAAGGTACCTGTTGGCAAAGATCAGGAACAACATCTGGAACTTACTCGCAACATTGCTCAGCGTTTCAATAACATTATCGGTAAGGAGTACTTTGAACTTCCTGAACCACTGTACACAGAGATTCCCAAGGTGATGTCTACTGCTGATCCTACGATGAAAATGAGCGCGAGCAAAGGGGATAAACACAATATCGACCTCTTTGCCGACCCTGCACGGATTCGAAAGCAAATCCGCTCTGCGGTAACTGATACCGGAGACACTCCCGCAGGAACGATGAGCCCAGGTGTAGAGAATCTTTTTAGCCTGCTAAAGGCTGCTGATAATATAGAGGCCTATAACAGCTTGCAAACTGATTATGCTGCTGGAGCTCTGAAATACGTCGATCTAAAGGAGGCAGTAGGGGAGGCCCTGGTCGCTATCAGCACCCCAATACGTGAACGAAAAGCCGAGCTGCAGGCCGATAAAAAAGCGGTAAAAAACCAAATCAAGGCCAGTAGCACCGAAATTCGCAAGCGTGCACAACAAACGGTCAAAGAGGTGAAAGACTTGGTGGGATTGGCTAATGTGAGGTTTTGATTTGTGGTGAAAAGGTTTTTAGCGTAAGGCAAGGTGCAATAAACGGTCTCTCTGGTAATGTACCACCGTTTACACGCTTACACTTTTCCAACCCTTACATTGGCATACCCCCCATTTATGGGGTTTTAAACATCCTTATATCTCCCTACATTTGTAGCAGATGATGTATTAATAGAAATCTCGAACCACTTTTAGGTGACTAAGTCACCAACTAAACTCCAGTAAATTTAGCGTTCGAATTTCTCTCTCAATGTTTATTTACGGCTTCTTCCGCCCGGAAGAAGCCGTAATTGTTTTTGTACCTTTGCGAGGCAAAAGCAATACATAAAATCATGTCAACACTTAAGGTAGGTATTGTTCAACAAGCGAACACGGATGATCGTGCGGCTAATGTTGCAAAAAGTGAAGCTGGGGTACGCCAATGTGTGGCCCAGGGCGCAGAATTAGTCGTACTTCAAGAACTCCATTGTGGCCTGTATTTTTGCCAAACAGAAGAGACAGTCGTCTTTGATCAGGGAGAGACAATTCCTGGCCCAAGCACGGATACTTTTGGAGCACTTGCCAAGGAATTAGGAATTGTGCTTGTTTTATCACTCTTTGAGAAAAGGGCACCAGGCCTTTATCATAATACTGCGGTGGTGCTGGAAAAGGATGGTAGTATTGCTGGCATTTATCGCAAAATGCACATTCCCGACGATCCTGCTTATTATGAGAAGTTTTACTTTACGCCTGGTGATCTGGGGTTTGAACCGATCGATACGTCGGTCGGTCGCTTGGGGTTACTGGTCTGTTGGGATCAATGGTATCCTGAAGCCGCTCGCCTAATGGCCCTGGCAGGGGCAGAACTTCTTATTTATCCTACTGCTATCGGGTACGAAAGTACGGATGAACCAGCAGAACAGCAGCGTCAATTCGAGGCATGGCAAACTATTCAGCGTGGGCATGCAATTGCTAATGGGCTGCCCGTAGTTGCGGTCAATCGCACAGGCTTTGAGCCTGATCCATCGGGGCAAACCAATGGTATACAGTTCTGGGGGCAAAGCTTTGTGGCTGGACCACAAGGTGAACTCCTCTACACGGCTCCAGCAAGCGAAGAAGTTAATGAAGTGATTACTATCGACCGCCAACGAACGGAGGATGTGCGCCGTATTTGGCCTTATTTCAGGGATCGCCGGATTGATGCTTACCAGGATTTAGTAAAAAGATATATTGATTAGACTTTGTTTTGCATAATACCTCATTGAGGATATCCTGTAAATATAATTTTCCGCTTTAGGGGCGTATGCCCTGTAGATTTGTCTTTCACTTGATAAAATCGTTGGCTGCTTTAAGGAATGCTAGGATAGCGTCTTTAAACAGCATTTTACCCCACCAATCTTTTTTCCCCATACATCTCTCAATATTAGATGAGGCTTCGGTTGTAGTATAAAACGTCGAATATACGAGGAGTAATAAGCTTACTCAACACACTCGCAAGACTAATTTTTAAGACGAAAAACAACTACAATGAAAAGGTTTCTAGCTTTAATCGCTTTTATTGGCCTTTCTACAGCTCTATTTTCTCAACCATGTACAGGATTAGGTGGGGCACAATCAGGGTCTACGATTGTCTTTGGCAATCCGGGAAACCTGAATGCTTCGGTTCCCGGAATGACTGCTGGAGATTACGCTCTGGTTTACGTATGTGCTGGCAACACTTATACATTCTCTACTTGTGGAACACCTCTAGGAGATAGTGAGATTTCAGTGTTAGATGATGCAGGAATGATCATTACGGGTATTGCAACAGATTTCGCCGATGCCAATACTTGTGGCAACCACGAAACCTTGGTTTGGACAGCTCCTGCTGCTTATGCTTCTGGGGGGTATGTTCAAGTCGTTGTTTCGCAACAAACGTTAATCAATGGGCCTTGTCAGGGCGGTATTACTGAACCAATGGCAGATTTGACAATTATGGCCTCGGCTGCATGTTCTCCCGTAGGAGCGGATTGTCTTAATCCTTATACTGCTGCGTTTCCAATTTCAGAATCAGGTTTAACTACTTGTGGTTTTGGGAATTCTTATACCACTTCCAATTGTGGTGATGATAACTATTTGAGCGGAGAAGATTTTGTCATTTCTTTTACTGTCCCAGGAGGCAGTGGTGGCTGTTATACCATTGATGTAACAAACTCTTCTACCTATACCGGAATCCAAATTTTGGATGGTTGCCCGGATGCTGGTGGCTCCTGCATTGGTTTTGCTGGTTCTGCTGCTGCTGATCCTTCTCTGCAAGTCAACTTAATGGATGGCGCTAGTTATTTTATGGTCATTTCTACTTTTCCACTTCCTGATTGTACTGGCTTCGATGTGGATATGAACCTTTGCCCTGATGGTACTGACTGTGGCTCTCCTTTTGTCATTGCCTCCGTTCCTTTTTCACAATCCAATAGCACGGAAGGCTTTGGGAATGATTATGGCATGGCACCTGGTTGCGATGTGGATGACGACTATATTAGTGGAGAAGATTATGTCATGGAATTTACGCCCTCTAATACAGGGTGTTATGATCTGAGTTTAAGCAACGGAGATTCCTATTTAGGGCTGTTCGTATCTACTACTTGCCCACCCTCCAACTGTGATGCTTACGCAGAAAGTGGAGCTGGCAACAGCCTACAGACCAACGTTTATCTTGATGCTGGAACGACTTATTATATTACTGTATCCACTTGGGATTCTCCGTCGTTTTCTCCCTTTGATTTTGACATCATGGAATGTACAGAAGATGGAGAAGATTGCAACGCACCGGTCACTTTAACGCTAGGGAGTACTTCCTCTTTATCAACCTGCGCAATGGGTGACAACTACGATGATAACGATGCTTGTGGGAGTCTGTTTATGAATGGTGACGATATCGTGATGGAATTCACCGTGCCCTCGGATGGTTGCTATGATATTGAAGTTTCAAATGCTTCTAATGCGGCAGCTAATTTTGGTGCATTCGTTTTGGATGGTTGCCCGGATGCCGGCGCAACGTGTATTGCTCAAGACGAAGTAGTTGGCGGAACACCGACGGTAACAGCTAATTTAACTGCGGGTACTTATACCTTAGTAGTTGCCACGGATGCTTGCTCCGATTTTGATGTTTTGGTGAGTTCAGTTCCCTGCCCTGCGGGGGCTAACTGTGCTAATCCATTTAGTGTAAGTCAGGGCAGTAACGGCCCCATAGATATGGCTGGCTCAGGGGATGATTACGAAGACACCGATGCCTGTGGTGGTGATTATCTGGGCGGAAATGATTTTGTGATGACCTTTGTGCCTGGCAGTACGGATTGTTATTCCTTTACAACCAGTAGCGCAGCCGGGTTCAATGCTGCCGCAGACTTAGGTCTATTTATCTTGGATGATTGTCCTGATGTTATCGGAGCCAATTGTTTGGCATTCGATGAAGTGGATAATGGTTTCCCAATGACGGACGCTTACCTCCAGTCTGGCGAGACGTACTATATCGTCGTTGGTGCGATTGAAGATGATATTATTTTCGGACCAACGCCGAGTACTACCATCTTTGACTTAGATATCAGTTCTGGAGGATCAAACTGCCCTCCAGGAGCTAATTGTGGCAACCCTGCTATCGTCAGTACGGGTTTCAACGGTCCGTATGATGCCTGTGGTGCAGGAAACGATTATGACGATACGGATGGTTGTATGAATATTTATATGAATGGAGAGGATTTTGTCATGGAATTCACGGCACCTTCGGATGATTGCTACGATTTTATTGTCAGTGGTACAGGGAATTCTAACCCAGCAGCGGATGTAGGGTTATTCGTTTTGGAAGATTGCCCCACCGCTTTTGGAGTAAGCTGCCTCATACAAGAAACACAAAACAATGGCTTCCCTATGGGAACAGCGCCTTTGGTAGGAGGGCAGACTTACTACATCATTGTTTCGGCCATTGAAACCCCCTTAAATTTACCTAGTTGTACAGAGTTTGAACTCACCATCAACGCCGGAAGCTCCAACTGTCCGGTGGGTGAAACGTGTAGCAATGCCCTCGATCTTCCTTCTTTAGGAAGTTATTCGGGCTTGACGAGCTGTGGTGCGGGCAATGATTATGACCAATCGATGGCCACGAATTGTAGTGGCGGCGCTGATGTCTACTTGGATGGAGAAGATTTTGTCATGACTTTCACTCCCTCTTCCTCCGGTTGCCATAATTTTCAATTTTCTAATCCAACCGACCCGGATGCGGATTCTGGTGTGTTTATTTATGATGACTGTCCGGATAGTAACCCCAGTTGTGTTGGTTTTGCAAGTTCAGAAAATGGTGTTCCAGATAATGTCATTACGGAATTGGTAGCCGGACAGACCTACTATATTGTATTTTCCGCCATTGATTTTGTCAATGCCGGTGGCACTGGTGTTTATAGTGCAAGTTGTAATGGTTTTGATCTGGATATCGTGGCTTGTGATCCTCCCCAACCCGTGCAGGACTGTATTGGTGCTATTCCCGTTTGTGATGGAACTTACTTCTACGATGATGGATTCTTGGGGGATGGTAATGTAAATAATGAGTCTCCTGCGGGTAATTGCCTGCTCGATAATGAGCTAAACAGTGTGTGGTTTGTGATTACTATCGATCAAGATGGCAATTTCAACTTCCTGATTACGCCAGAAAATGGTTTGGATGACTACGATTTTGCGGTTTTTGATATTACTAACGGAGGTTGTTCAGGTATTAGTAGCGGAGCGAGCCCTGAGTTGAGTTGTAACTACGCTATTTCTCCGGGTGCCACCGGAGCAGGCCCTGCCCCTGGACTTAATTCTCAGGGTGCCGATGGGCTTTTGCTGAATGGTACTATTCCCGTAACTGCCGGACAAACATTAGTAATTCTGGTCAGTAACTTTAGCTCCTCTAATGATGGTTTTACTATAGATATAGGCTCATCTCCTGACGTTACGCCTCCCACATTTACTAGCGTTACTGATCCCGTAACTTGCGGTGCCACTACTCTTGATGTAGAGTTTTCTGAACCTGTTGATTGTAGCACCTTTGCTCCCTGTGATTTTACGGTAGTTTTCCCGGATAACACCACTCATGCTTTGACAGATGTAACCAATGGCTCTGGTTGTGGTTCTGGAGATCCTTTTGAGCAAAACTTCACTTTTACGCTCGCCGACGCAATGCTTCAAGACGGTACTTATACCTTACAAGTAGGCAGTGGTTGCAACGGTATTGAAGATAATTGTGGGAATGTGCAAGACGATACCTCTATCACTTTTGAAGTAATGGGTATTACTTGTACCGTTGTGAATCAAACCGATGAAACTTGCGGTAATGGTATGGGAAGCCTTGAAGTTTCTGCTTCGGGCGGAACATCATATACTTATACCTTGGATGGTGGAACACCCCAGGGGACAGGTGTCTTTACTGGTTTGTCTGCTGGTACCTACACGATTGTAGCAACCGACGTAAGTGGTTGTACCTGCCAATCAATGGTGACGATAATGGATGCTGGAACACCACCCACAATCGACAACATTACGGCTAC